>SLPB01000137.1 GCA_007132225.1 Bacteroidales bacterium
ACCATTTTTTTCATAACAATAAGTTTTTAAAGATTTGTGGTTAATACTATTTACTTAGGGGTCTAAAATTTACGCAATCGTGACCTCATCTATAATATCAATTACTCCCGTAGTATACAGGGCAGTTGTGAATACTTCGTTCTTAATTACCCTGTTGGCGACAACCCCGGTTAAATGAACAACACCGTTCTTAACATCAACATCAACATTTTTCTCATCAATAATTCCGCTTCGTTCAAAGGCTGTTTCAATATCTCTCTGAATTTCTTTATCTATTACAGATTTTACAGGTCTTACATCAATTTTGTTGATTACATCTATTACTCCCATTGCCGTATTTGCTATATTTTCAGCCTCAAATTTCTCCCAGGAGGAATCAGCTACTCCGGATAAAGAGACAACCCCGCCGGATGTTGTTACATCTATATTTACAGCGTTAATTTTGCTGTTGTTGGTAAGCATGTTTTTAATATTTTTGCTTATTTCAGCATCATTGGGCAGAATATACCGTGGCGGAAACTCTACTTTCAGGAAGCTCTCCAGGTTCAATACACCCGGAACGCTTAATGCATTTCTTTCGGCTGCCAGTTTTGCCGTGTAATTAGGTACTGTTCCCTCCAGCTGAACAGTGCTTTCAAGTACTTTTACTGTTATATCATTGGCATTAACACTGTCATCCCAGGTAAGCTGATCAATGATCCTTTGCTTGATAATTTCTTCAGGTAAAGCTGCCATAGTCTGTGGAGTTTTTAAAGTTTTTTACTATACTCCAGAGGTACCATATTCATACCACAACAGATATTTTCATTAAGTATTCTTTAAAAAAATGTGCATAATGCTTATATATAGCACCATACACACAGGAGGAATATACAGGGGCAGGAAATAACGGAGTTAATTGATGTTGATTAATTCAACAACTGCGTAATAAATAGACATAAATACATATCCGGGGACAGGGCAGCTAGTCCGTCCGTTTATTTCTTTTTCTTTTATGGATATGGGTGGCATGGCCATAAAATACTTCGGCAGCCTCCATGATAGTTTCAGACAGGGTGGGGTGGGGGTGAATGGTTAGTTCCAGGTCGCGAGCCACTGCTCCCATCTCCACGGCCAGGGTAGCTTCAGATATAAGGCTTCCCGCATCAGTGCCCGCCATTGCCGCACCAAGTATCCGCCCGTTTTCCGGGTCTATTAGAAGCTTTGTCAGCCCGTTTTTAACACCCAGGGTGAGAGCTCTTCCCGAAGCTGCCCACGGAAACTTTGCCACTTCATATTTAATGTCCTGTTCTTTTGCCTCGTTTTCGGTAAGACCGGTCCATGCTATCTCCGGGTCGGTAAAAACAACGGCCGGAATAGCCTTTGGTTCATAGGCTGTCTTATTTCCGGCAATATGTTCTGCAGCGACCCTGCCCTCGTGAGAGGCTTTATGAGCAAGCATCGGCTGGCCGGTTACATCGCCTATGGCATAAATATTTTCAATATTGGTGCGTCTTACCAGGTCGACCCTGATAAACCCTTTCTTATCGGTCTCTATCCCGGCCTCCTCAAGTCCGATTCCCCTTGTATTGGGTGTGCTGCCAATTGCAATTAACATTTTGTTAAAAGTTTCCTCCCTGGTTTCACCATCTTTTGTTTCAAGTTTAACATTCAGCCTTTTTCCTTTTTTGTCAACGGAAGTAGCTTTGGTATTAAACATGATGTTGTCCATCAAATCTTTTCGTTCTTTTTTAAATACATCCTTAAGATCCTGATCCACCCCGGGAAGAATATCGGGAGTGAATTCTACGATGGTAATTTCAGAACCCAGCGCCTTGTATATAACACTCATTTCCAGTCCAATATAGCCAGCCCCCACAACGAGCAGTTTTTTGGGTATATCTTTGAGTTCAAGGGCAGTTTTTGAGTTCATTACCCTCTCATCATCAAACTCAATATCAGGAAGGGGGGCAGAGGAAGCTCCGGTGGCAATAATCAGTTTTTCAAACTCTATCTCCTGTTTTTTATTTTTAGTATCCTGCTTTCCATCTTCAGAAGGTATGAATTCCAGTTTATTTTTTCCGGTTAGTATGGCTGTTCCCCGGAGATACTTGACCTTCCTGCTTTTTGCCAGTTGTCCCAGTCCGCCGGTAAGCTGCTTCACCACAGATTTCTTCCATGAGCGTACTTTTTCCAAATCTATCTTTGCATCAGTAAAGGTCAGTCCCCATTCTTCCGCAAGTACCGCTTCCTTTTTTACTTTGGCAAGGTGTAGCAATGCCTTGGAAGGTATGCATCCATGAAACAGGCAAACTCCTCCCGGATCGGGCTTGGGATCAATCAGTGTAACATCAAGTCCGAGATTGGCAGCCTGAAATGCAGCTGCATAACCCCCGGGTCCTGCTCCCATAACAATGAGTTGTTTTTTATCCATTATTATCTGTTTATTATAAGTTTATTAATGATGTGATCCGTAAAATGACCAGATTATAACAGTAACCTGTTCCGGTCATTTCCTGGCTGGAATATCCTTCTAGAACATTGTGAGCATCGGGTTCTCCATTGCCTCACACAGCCATCTGAGGAATCTTGCACCATCGGCACCATCTATGATCCTGTGGTCATATGACAATGAGAGTGGAAGCATCATCCTGGGCCGGAATTCACCATCAATATAAACAGGTTCCATCTGCGATCTGGAGACTCCGAGTATTGCCACGTTTGGCCTGTAGACGATAGGGGTGAAGCTGGTTCCTCCGATCCCTCCCAGGTTCGATATGGCAAAATTACCTCCCTGGAGCTCATCCGGCATAATCTTCTTTTTGCGGGCTTTATCAGCAAGTTCGCCAAGTTCAACCGAAAGCTGGGTAACCGGTTTTTTATCGGCATCCCTGATAACGGGCACCAGTAATCCACGCTCAGTATCCACAGCTACCCCAATGTGTATGTATTCCTTGTATATTACTTCTTCATTTTTAATGTCCAGGCTGGCATTGAACCTTGGAAATGCCTTGAGTGCTTCGGCCGTGAGTTTCACAAGCATAGCAGTAAGGGTAAGTTTGCCCCCTTCTTTCTCCAAATGTTTTGAATATTTCTTCCGGAATTCTTCAAGATTTGTAACATCGGCCTTGTCAAACTGGAATACATGCGGAATGGTTTGCCATGACTCCGTCATTGCCTTGGCCGTAATTTTCCTGATGTTTGCCATTTTTTCCCTTCTTACCTTTCCCCATTTGGAAAAATCGGGCAATTCGTAATCATCGGCAATCCCGGGGGATGAACGCTCCTCCATTTGTTTTTTGGCGAAAGCCTTTACATCATCTATTGTAATCCGGCTTTCAGGCCCGGTTCCGGGTACCTTTCTGATATTAATTCCTATTTCCCTGGCAAGCCGACGTACTGAGGGGGGAGCGGGTACTTCGGCAGCAGGTTTTTCTGTGTCCTCCTTTTCAGGTGTTACTTCCTTTTGCTCTGTTTTTTCATCTCCGGATTCCTCTTCCTCCCTCTTTTCCTTTTTGCCTGTTTCCTTTTCTTCAGGTTGATCTTTTTCTGCTTTGTCTTCCTCTTTGCCTTCCTTTTCTTCAGATTTTTCTTTTTCCGGTTTTTCCTCCTCTTTTTCCGGTTTTTCTTTTTTATCTTCTTCGACTTCCTTCTCCTTTGCCACTTCTTTCTTCTCTTCATCTGCTGAAGTATCAATGGTGAACATAACCTGTCCCACTTTTACCTCATCACCGTCCTTTACCTTTATTTCTTTAACCGTACCTGATTCTTCGGCAGGCATATCGAAGGTGGCCTTATCACTCTCCATCTCAGCCAGGGAATCGTCTTTTTCAATTTTATCACCTACTGATACCAATACTTCCAATACTACTGCGGTATCCACATTATCGGCAATTTCGGGTAATTTAATTTCCTTGATCATAGTTTGATATTTTAAATCTTATTTATATATCAGTGGGATTTGGTTTGTCAGGGTCGATTTTAAAAGTCTTTTTGGCCTTTATAACCGTTTTCTTATCAATCCTGCCCTCCAAATAAAGGCTGTGAATTGCCGCATATGCTATATGGCGGTCATCCACTTCGAAATACTCCCTTAACGCCCTGCGGTTATCGCTGCGACCGAACCCGTCTGTTCCAAGAACCGTCAACACACCGGGAAACCACCGGCAAACGGTCATCGGGATGGCTTTTACGTAATCATGTGCAGCCAGGCATAATCCTTCATTTCCATCCATGCACTCTTCAATATAAGTCTTCCTGGTTTTTTTCTCAGGGTTCAGCCTGTTCCACCTGTCTGTTTCCCGTGCATTGTCGTAAAGCTCCTTATAGCTGGTCACACTCCATACATCAACTATAACCTCGTAATCCTTTTCAAGCATCTCTGCGGCTCTCAGAGTTTCATTCAATATAGCTCCGCTGCCAAAGAGGTTCACCTTGCCGCCCTTTCTTTTTCTGGATTTCCGGACATTATACATTCCCTTTAGTATTCCTTCTTCCGCCCCTTCAGGCATTGGCGGCATTTTATATTTTTCATTCAATACTGTGATATAGTAAATCAGGTCTTCCTGGTCGACAAACATCCTTTTCATTCCTTCCTTCACTATTACTGCAAGCTCATAAGCGTAAGCAGGATCATATGCCTTAATGGAAGGCACCGACATTGCCATAAGGTGGGAATGTCCGTCCTGATGCTGAAGGCCTTCTCCGGCAAGGGTCGTGCGGCCGGAAGTTCCCCCGATAAGGAATCCCCTTGCCTTGGCATCTGCAGCAGCCCATATCAGGTCACCGATACGCTGGAATCCGAACATTGAATAGTAGATGAACATGGGAATCATGTTTATCCTGTGGGTGGAATAGGAGGTACCTGCGGCGATGAATGATGACATGCAGCCTGCTTCGGTTATACCTTCTTCCAGTATTGCGCCATCAGTTGCTTCCTTGTAATATAATAACGATTCCCTATCCACCGGCTCATAGTTCTGCTCAATATGAGAATATATCCCGAATTTACGGAAAAGGGCATCCATGCCGAAGGTGCGGGATTCATCGGGGACTATGGGCACAATCAGTTTTCCCATTTTCTTATCGCCCATCATCTTGCCCATCAATCCTACCATAGACATTGTTGTGGCAAGCTCCCTGTCTCCCGAGCCTTCCAGCAGTTCATCATATACTTTATCTTCCGGCAATATTATCGGTTTAGCCTCTGAATTTCTTTTGGGCAGAAAACCTCCAAGCTCTTCTCTCCGCTTTTTTAGATACTGCATCTCTTCGCTGTCTTCAGCTGGCTTGAAAAAAGGAGCCTTTTTTGCTTCTTCATCGGAAAGAGGAATGCCGAACCTGCTTCTGAAATGAAGCAGTTCCTGTTCATTGAGCTTTTTCTGCTGATGTGTAATATTCCTGCCTTCTCCGGCTTCTCCAAGACCATAGCCCTTTATTGTCTGTGCTAGTATGACCACTGGTCCGTCCTTGTAATTAACTGCAGACTTGTAGGCATTATACACTTTTTTGGGATCATGACCTCCCCTGTTCAGTTTTTCCAGCTGATCATCCGAATAGTTCTCGACCATTTTAAGCAGTTTTTCGCTCCTGCCGAAAAAGTCTTTCCTGATATATTCTCCCGATGATGCGACATATTTCTGGAACTGACCATCCGGGGTCTCTTCCATCGCCTTGAGCAGGTCGCCCGATTCATCCTGTGCAATTAAGGGATCCCAGTCCTTCCCCCAGATAACCTTAAATACTTTCCACCGGGCTCCCTTGAAAGCGGCTTCCAGCTCCTGTATTATCTTTCCGGTACCCCTGACGGGCCCATCAAGGCGCTGCAGATTACAATTAACCACAAAAATCAGATTGTCAAGCTTTTCGCGGCTGGCTACTGTGATGGCACCGAGTGACTCCGGCTCATCCATCTCTCCATCGCCAAGGAAGGCCCATATTTTCTGCCCGGTCTTCTCCTTTAGTCCCCGGTCCTCTAAATACTTATTGAACCTGGCCTGGTAGATGGCCATCAGGGGACCCAATCCCATTGACACTGTTGGGAATTTCCAGTAATCGGGCATAAGCCTGGGGTGAGGGTAGGAAGGAAGCCCTCCTTCTTTGCGAAGTTCCTGTCTGAAATTTGTCAGGTCGGTTTCCGATAACCGGCCTTCGAGAAATGAACGCGCGTAAATCCCGGGTGAACCGTGTCCCTGAAAATAAATCAGATCAGCCGGGCCATCATTATCCCCGCCACGGAAAAAGTGGTTGAAACCAACTTCCATGAGGGTGGCTGCTGATGCATATGTCGAAATATGTCCCCCTATACCTTCCGATTCAATGTTAGCTTTTACTACCATGGCCATTGCATTCCAGCGCACTAGACTCTTAATTCTTCTTTCAATTTCAGCACTTCCGGGATAAGGGGATTCCTTTCCCGGAGAAATACTGTTGATATAAGGAGTGTTTCCCGGGCAGCGGAAAGGTATTCCCGCCTTGTGGGCCTTCACCTGGAGCAGGCCCAGGATCTCCCGTACACGTTCCGGTTCTTCATTCTGAATGACATATTCAAGTGAATCAAGCCATTCCCTGTTCTCAATTTCGTAATAATCTTTTTTACTCATGAATTGTAGTTATATTTTGGAGTTAATGAATCTGTATTTTACTATATAAAGGAAAAAACAACAAAAAAGTTTAATATTAAGTGAAATTGTTATTTGTAGTTTGCAGCTATATATCCCTGTTCTATCTTATTAATGCAGCTGGTTTGTTATTACTTGATTATCAAAGCCAGAACGCTGTTTTTGGGGTAACCTGAACGGGCTAAAAATGAATCATGATTTAAAAATATTCATATATTACTTCTAAATTACAAAATATAGATCAAAATACAAAACTGGCTTTGCCTGGAAATAAGCGAAAAGCATTTTAAATTGCCCGGTAGTATTTCAATTTATTTATTAGATTTGCCTGCCGGGTAATCCATACAAGTGGAATACTGAATATGAACACCATGCCTTAGTAAATAACTGAATTAAAATTTGATAACAATAGTTTATTCGTATGAAACCCGCATCAGCCTTTGGCAGACAAAATAACATGAACAAACCATGCGGGTTCCATGGATTGAAAAGT
>SLPB01000044.1 GCA_007132225.1 Bacteroidales bacterium
ACGGCACGGCACGGCACGGCACGGCACGGCACGGCACGGCACGGCACGGCACGGCACGGCACGGCACGGCACGGCACGGCACGGCACGGCACGGCACGGCACGGCACGGCAAAAAAAATGGAGATCATCCATAGTGGACGATCTCCATTTTTTTTATTACCAGACAGTTACTTTCTCATTTTGTCTTTTACCGATGCCTGTGCTGCGGCTAAACGCGCAATGGGCACGCGGAAGGGGGAACAGCTCACATAGTCCATTCCAACGCTGTGACAGAACTCAACTGATATTGGTTCGCCACCATGTTCACCGCAGATCCCGATTTTAAGATCCTTCTTTTTATGACGACCTTTGGATACACCAGTCTCAACAAGCTGACCTACACCTTCCTGATCCAGCACCTGGAAAGGATCATGCTTCAACACACCATTTTTCGTGTAGACTTCCAGAAATTTTCCGGCATCGTCACGTGAATAGCCAAATGCCATCTGGGTAAGGTCATTGGTCCCGAATGAGAAAAAGTCCGCGTTTTCTGCAATCTTGTCAGCTATAAGGCAGGCCCTTGGTATCTCAATCATCGTTCCGACCAGGTATTCTACCCTGTCGCCGGTTTCAATGAATACTTTTTCGGCTGTTTCACGAATAAGCTCTTCCTGCAGCTTAAATTCCTGATCGGTACCGATAAGGGGTATCATGATCTCAGGTAATGTTTTTATACCTTTTTTCTTCAGGTTCAGCGCTGCCTCAATAATAGCCCTTGCCTGCATCTCTGTTATCTCAGGATAGGTAATTCCAAGGCGGCAGCCGCGGTGTCCGAGCATGGGGTTGAATTCGTGGAGTGATTCAACGGCGGCTTTTACCTCTTCGGGTGTAATACCAAGCTTGTCAGCCATCTCCTTTTGATTCTTTTCCTCATGGGGAACAAACTCATGAAGCGGAGGATCAAGCAGACGGATGGTTACAGGAAGGCCCTGCATGGCTTCGAAAACACCCTCAAAATCCTCGCGCTGGATGGGAAGCAGTTTCTCAAGTGCCTTACGCCGGCCGGCTTCATCCTTGGCCAGGATCATCTCGCGCATTGGCCAGATACGGTCTCCTTCAAAGAACATATGCTCGGTACGGCAAAGTCCGATACCTTTGGCACCGAAATTACGTGCTACCTCTGCATCTTTTGGAGTGTCGGCATTGGTACGGACATTCATCCTGGTATGCTTTTCAGCAAGGTCCATAAGCTGCCCGAAATAACCGCTCACCTCAGGATCGATAGTTTCTATCTTACCTTCATATACCTCTCCTGTTGTACCGTTGAGAGAGATCCAGTCGCCCTCCTTGTAAGCCTTCCCGTCAATGGTCATGGTACGGTCCTTATAGCTGATCTTGATAGCACCTGCACCTGCAACACAGCATTTGCCCATACCCCGGGCAACAACAGCAGCGTGTGATGTCATGCCACCGCGAGCGGTCAGGATACCCCTGGCAAGGTTCATCCCCTTAAGGTCTTCGGGTGAAGTCTCAACACGTACCAAAATAACGTCTTTGCCTTGCTGGCTCCATGTTTCAGCATCGTCGGCAAAAAACACTACCTGACCGGTGGCTGCTCCCGGTGAAGCGGGAAGGCCCTTTGCAAGAACATTGGCCAACTGAATAGCCTTGGTATCAAATACCGGGTGTAAAAGCTCATCAAGCTTGTTTGGCTCTACACGCAGAAGGGCAGTCTGCTCATCAATCTGTCCGTCCTTAAGCATATCTATGGCAATCTGTACCATGGCAAATCCGGTGCGCTTTCCGTTACGGGTCTGCAGCATCCAGAGCTTGCCTTCCTGGATAGTGAATTCAAGATCCTGCATATCCTTGTAATGGTCTTCCAGCTTTTGCTGGTACTCCATAAGTTCTGCAAAAATATCCGGCATAAGCTCCTCAAGGGATGGAAACTTTTCTTTCCTTTCATTTTCAGAAACTTTAGCCAGCCTGGCCCAGCGCTTGGAGCCTTCAAGTGTTATCTGCTGGGGCGTACGGGTACCGGCAACAACATCCTCACCCTGTGCATCAATCAGATACTCACCATTAAAAATATCTTCACCTGTTGCAGCATCACGGGTAAAGGCAACACCTGTACCTGAACTGCTGCCCATATTTCCATAAACCATTGCCTGCACGTTAACAGCGGTGCCCCAGTGGGCAGGGATATCATGCATCATGCGGTAGTATTCAGCACGGGGGTTGTTCCAGCTTTCAAAAACTGCAATTATGCCTCCCCACAACTGCTCCCATGGATCAGTCGGGAAATCTTTACCGGTTTTTTCCTTTACAAGTTTTTTGAACCGAACAACAAGGTTCTGGAAATCTTCCACTGTCAGTTCGGCATCATGTTCAATACCTTTCGCTTCTTTAACTTCTTCAATAATCAGTTCAAACGGGTCATGGTCACTATCTCCCATATATTTCATGCCCATTACAACGTCACCATACATCATGATGAAACGGCGGTAGCTGTCCCATACGAAACGGGGATTATTGGTTTTTTTCAGAAGTCCCTGAACTGCATCATCGTTAAGACCAAGGTTCAGTACAGTGTCCATCATACCGGGCATTGAGGCCCTGGCACCGGAGCGAACAGAAAGCAGGCAGGGATTTTCATTGTCGCCGAATTTTGCGCCCATAATCTCTTCGACATACTTAACTGCTGCCTCAACTTCGCTTTTGAGCAACTCCCTGGTCTTTTCAGCTCCAATCTTGTTGAACTCAGTGCAGGCCTCTGTGGTGATGGTAAATCCGGGAGGTACCGGCACCCCTATAAGGTTCATCTCAGCCAGATTCGCTCCTTTACCTCCAAGGAGGTTCTTCATGCTGGCATTACCTTCGGCATTTTTGTCACCAAAGGTGTAAACATGTTTAATTTTCGTCATTGTTAAGTGATTTTAAATAATTTATAAAAGAAAAAATAATTTTTTTTGCAAAAATTGATTAAAAAATACTAAAAAAAAAACAATTTTTCCTGCGAAAAATCATTAATCGGATGCTTCTATCAAACATGATTTTGATCAACTGAATAAATGAATATGCAAAAAAATTGAGGCCGGATATTTCCTTTACTAAAAAAAAACCGTAGGTTTATAATCTGATTCAAACTGGTTAAAACTGGTTAAAACTGGTTAAAACTCAATAATTATTCGTTTGTATTGATCAGAAGATCAACTTATCCATTTGCTAAAAAATTACAAATCATGCTCAGGGTATCATTAATTCTATTATTTTCCCTGGTTACACTTTCGGGGAAAAACACACATGTACTTGAGATTCCAAAGGAAATAACCCTTGAAGATATTTACCGTAAAGGCATTTTCACGGAGCGGACAGTTGCCGGGCTCAGGTCAATGAATGACGGAGTCCATTACACCACAATGGAGGCAGGCAGCATCATAAAAAAATTCAGTTACAGGACAGGAGAAGAGGTTGAAATTATGTTTTCAACTGAAGATCTGCCAGAAAACGATTTTGATTCATTCAGCGACTATGAATTCTGTAATGATGAAAGACAGATCCTCCTTGTCACAGGAAAGGAACAGATCTACCGGCACTCCTTCAGAGCAGATTTCTATATCTGGGATCTGCAGGAAAAAAGCCTTACCAGGATATCGGAGCTCGGCAAGCAACAGATGGCAACTTTTTCGCCGGATGGCAGCAAGGTGGCTTTTGTGTTTAAAAATAATTTATATTTCAAGGACTTGCCCAGCGGCCGGGAGGTGCAGGTCACAAGCGATGGCCAGGAAAACAAAATTATTAACGGGGTGCCGGACTGGGTTTATGAGGAGGAGTTCGGGTTTGCAAGAGCCTTCGACTGGTCGCCCGACAGCAGGAGGCTGGCATACTACCGCTTCGACGAAAGTCATGTAAAGATGTTCAATATGACAATTTACGGTGATCTGTACCCCCACTGGTACCAGTTCAAATACCCCAAAGCAGGCGAGGAGAATGCACTGGTAACCATACATGTGTATGACCTTATAGACGGTGTTTTTACTGAAATGGATACCGGGGAGGAAACTGATCAGTATATCCCGCGTATTAAATGGACCACCGACCCTTCCAGGCTAGCCATATACCGCCTTAACAGGCTTCAGAACCATATTGAAGTTCTGCTGGCCAATGCCACCACAGGCAGCTCGGAGTTATTGTGGGAGGAAACCAACAAGTATTTTATCTCTGAAACATCTGACGACATGCTTAACTTTCTGGATGACGGCAAGCACTTCATTGTTATGAGCGAGCGAAGCGGATGGATGCATTTTTACCTGTATGATATGAAAGGTTCCCTTATTAACGCGGTTACAAGCGGTGATTGGGAAGTGGACAGGCTTATTGGCATAGACCAGGTAAGCAAAAAGCTGTATTACAGCTCGTCGGAAACTTCCCCGCTGCAGCGGAATATTTACAGCGTTGGCCTGGATGGAACCGGCAAGGAGAGGCTAACCCTTGAAGATGGTACCAACTCAGCAGTTTTCAGTGAGGGTTTCAGGTACTATATAAACTATCATTCAGATGCCAACACTCCCCTGCATATAACCCTGCATGATGCCGGCGGTGAGCTGATCAGGGTGCTTGAAGACAATAGTGGACTCAAGGAGGTGAGAGAAGAATACGGCTTTTCGGAAAAAGAGTTTTTCACTTTCACAACATCAGAGGGAATCGATCTGAACGGGTATACAATAAAGCCACCGAATTTTGACGAAACAAAAAAGTATCCCCTGTTTATGTATGTTTATGGCGGACCGGGGCACCAGGCTGTAAGAGATTCCCACACTGCCGGAGCCTGGTACCAGATGCTGGCAAAAAAGGGTTATGTAATTGCATGTGTCGATAACCGGGGTACGGGTGCCCGGGGTGAAGAATTTATGAAATCCACCTATCTGCAACTGGGGAAATATGAAACTGTTGACCAGATCGAAGCAGCTGAATACCTTGGCTCTAAAAATTACATTGACGCCGGTCGTATCGGCATATTCGGATGGAGCTATGGTGGTTATATGGTGGCCCTGTGCATGACAAAGGGAGCGGAAATTTTCAAGCTGGGAATATCAGGTGCACCGGTGACCAACTGGCGTTTTTATGATACCATCTATACCGAACGATATATGCGCACCCCGCAGGAAAATCCTGACGGTTACGATGACAATTCACCGATTAATCATGTAGATAAGCTGGAAGGCAAATTTATGATCATCCACGGAACAGCAGATGATAATGTCCACCTTCAGAACACTATTGAGATGGTGGACAGGATGATTGACAGGGGCAAGCAGTTTGAGCTCCTGCTGTATCCCAATCAGAGTCATGGTATAAGAGGAAACGCAGTCTATCATATGTATACTGGGATAACAAGCTTTATTCTGGAAAATCTATAATCACACTTTAATACGGAAGACCTTTTACCCGGGGACAGGGACATGACAAACCACAGAGCCTGCAGCAGTCCGGGTACAATAAGGAAAAATTCTTGTATTTTTTGTTTCCCCGGATGTTAAAGTAGTAAAAATTGACTATTTTTGTTGCGGTTTAGAAAAGGATGCCCTTTCAGGGCTGACTGAAGCAAAGCCCAGATGGCGGAATTGGTAGACGCGCTAGTTTCAGGGACTAGTGTATGCAAGTACGTGCAGGTTCGAGTCCTGTTCTGGGCACATAAAAATCTGAGACCGGATAGCTTTTCCGGAAATCAGGTTGCTGATATAAACGGAAAGGAAAGGTTAGGTTGAGTCGAATCATATTTCAAGTGTATCAAAGGCCCAGGTGGTGAAATCGGTAGACACGCCAGCTTGAGGGGCTGGTGCTCGTTTAGGGCGTGCTGGTTCGAGTCCAGTCCTGGGCACAAAAAAGCAAGGAATCTTTTGGATTTCTTGCTTTTTTATTTCGCTTAAGCCGGGTAGTTAAAGAAAAAAATTAAATTTACAGTTCTGCCTTTAAGAGTTCAAAATAAATATGCCAATATGAAAATTATCCTGAAAAGCGTGGTAATCATATCGCTTCTAATAAACCTTGCTTATTCCTGCACAAATACATCAGAATCTACAGTGACACCGGAAACCGCATTGCAGCACTATATTAACAACAATGATCAGTCCTTCATATGGGAACTAAAGGATTCATATGACCATGGCGATTTAACGGTATATAAGTTGCTGGTCACATCACAAAAATGGAGAGAATACATATGGAGACATCAGCTGATGATTATCGTACCGGATGAAAATGATCATGACGGGGCATTGCTTTTCATTAACGGTGGCCATAATGATAATGAAATTCCCAAATGGAAAGAACAGGATGATTTCCTTATTCAGTCGATGAGTGCAGTTGCATTAAAAAATAAAGCCATGGTTGCTGTTCTGTACCAGGTCCCAAACCAGCCCCTTTATGACGGACTCACTGAAGATCCCCTTATATCATATACTCTTCATAAGTACAGGGAAGACAAAGATCTTACCTGGCCCCTGCTGTTTCCCATGACAAAAAGCGCTGTTAGATCTCTTGACGCGATTCAGGCCTTTTCAGCCGAAGTGCTTGAACATGAAATTAGCCGGTTTGTAATATCAGGGGAGTCAAAAAGAGGGTGGACAACGTGGCTCACGGCAGCCAGCGACTCTCGGGTTGAAGCCATTGCCCCAATGGTTATTGACATGCTGAATATGCCTGAAAGCATAGGTTACCACCTAACGGCATGGGGTGATTACAGTATACAGATCAAGGATTACGTTGAACTGGGCATAGCCCAGGATTTAAAAACAACTGATGGTCAGGAAATTACCACCATGATCGATCCTTTTTCCTATCGTGGAAAACTTACCATACCCAAATTTATAATACTGGGAACCAATGACGAATTCTGGCCAGCCGATGTAATTAAACACTATTTCTACGATCTTCCCGGCGAAAATTACATCTACTATGTCGCGAATGCCGGCCACAGGCTGGGTGACAAGAAACAGGCAACCCGGGCATTAAGTGCATTCTTTGGAGAAACAATGAAAAAGAAAAAATATCCGGCATGCAGTTGGGATCTTATAGAAGATGATGGTAAAATTATTCTTAATGTGGAAGCGGACAGGGATCAACTTATTGGAGCGGTCTTGTGGACTGCTGATTCGGATATCCGTGATTTTCGGGACACTCCTTTTGTCAGCAGGAATATAAGTAAAAACAACACCGGTTTACAAATCAGCGTGGAATACCCAAAATCAGGTTTTCGTGCTTTTTATGTAGATCTTGTTTATCCTGACCCAAACGGCGGGGACTATTCAAAAAGTACAAGAATGTTTCTGACGGATGAAAATAAATTGTTACAGTAGGGTTATTAAAGATAATGTTATGTTTCAGTTTAAAAACTCATCAATTCTCTGTTTTACATTTTGCCTGATATTCATCCAGAAAAGGTTATAATCGTAAATATGAAGGTTTTTACTTTTTTCAACATTTTCTTCAATTACATCCGGAGTTTCAACCCAAAGTATTTTTGTTTCGGGTTCAATTCCGGCAGAAACGGTATGTGGGATGATAGTTTCAAGTCCGGTCATAATACCCTGGTGAAGTTCGCGAGGAGCCCAGTTTACACTGGTTGTCCACGTCAGCGGATTAACGCAAACCGAATTTCCGTTTTCCTCTGAAACCCTCTCAGGTATTTCTCCTCTTTCATAGCTACGCCATCCAACAAAACAACCGGTCTGGACAGGCGTCTCCCCTGCCGGTATTGTTTTGAATGCATCTCCCTTTATCTGATACCCGGGTATATAGGCACAAACCAAATAATCCTGTAAAGGCTTACCGTCAAAAAATTCCTGCAGCAGCCTTATTGCATGAAGGGTCCCCTGGCTATGTGAGGCAATAATCAAAGGGCGGCCTTTATGTTCATTTTCCAGGTAATAGAGAAAAGCATTTTTTATATCACTGTAGGCCATTTCAAAAGCCTCATCGGCCCTGGGGGTTCCTTTTACATAGAAAGTTTTCATGCTGGCCTGCCGGTAGCGGGGGGCAAAGATACGGCAGCTTGCATTAAATACGCTGGCCTGAAAAAGTATAGATCTGTAATCTGTCAAATTGTTAACCTCCTGGTCCTTTAATGATGCATTCCAGTCCCCCGAACCCGCTTTGGAGAAAAAGGAAGTGGGGTGAACAAAAAAAACATCGGCAATTTTGTCGGTTTCCTCCTCTTTCAAAAATGCGGGAATACTGTCGCTGGTATCGATTTTATAGGGCGAAGCCGCCCAGTTTTCAAGACGGCTGTAATCAGGTTCGGGTAATGCTGCTTTACCCGCATTATTATCCCGTCCACCTTGCTGAGTATAAGCAAAAATAAGAGTGAGCAGCGGTAAAATCAGAATAAACAGTTTTTTCACAATAAAATACTTTTATTAATTAATTGGTTAAATTACCAGTCCTCTTTGGGAAATTCACTCATTTCAAAACGCAATGTCCCCCCGCTGGAAATTTCATGATGTCTGAACCAGAACCGGTCAAGAAGTTCACCGTTTAACCATACTTTGTTTACATAAATATTTTCCGGAGAAAAATTATCGGTAATAACTCTAAGGAGGTTTTCTCCCATCTTTATCTCAGCCCGCTCAAATAAGGGTGCTCCAATCTGGTAAGTATCTGATCCGGCAACAGGATAAAAACCCAGTGCACTGAATACATACCATGCAGATAAAGTACCTGCATCATCATCCCCGTCAAGACCCTCATAACCATCTCCATACTTATTGTCCATTATCCAGCGAACCCATTTTTGGGTAAGATCAGGCCGTCCGGCTGAATTAAAAAGATATGCCGCGTGAATATCAGGTTCATTGCCGTGCCAGTAATAGGATCCCGGGGTATACCTTCCCCTTTTGGGATTGGATTTCTCGAAAAATGCATTTAGCTCGTCAACAAAATACTTTCTGTCTTCAAAAAGGGAAATTAAATTTTCCGGATCAAAAAACACTGCCCATCGCCATTGCAATGCACTCCCCTCAACGTAACCATCGGTATATTTATTATCAAAATCCGTATATGTCAGCTGGAGAGGGTCAAATTTTTCAACAAAATCGCCGGAAGAATTTCGTGAATGAAAAAATTTATTTTCCGGGTTCCAGACATTCCTGTAATACTGGGAATGACGTGCAAACAACTCAGCATCTTCCTCATAACCAAGTACTGATGCCAGTTTTGAAATAGCATCGTCAGCATATGCATATTCAAGGGTCCTGCTCACAGACCGGCTCATAAGGTCAGCAGGACAGTACTGATATTTCAGGTATTCCTCTATTCCTTCCCTTGGCCTGAACCCGCTTTCAGGCAGATCAATCCCTAAAGCAGCTTTGCGCATGGCGTTATAAGCTGCTTCAACATCAAAATCACGGATACCTTTAAGATATGCTTCTGCTATCACAATATCAGCCGAGGCCCCGATCATTGATCCGGTGTAACCGTACCCGGAGGGCCATCGGGGCAGAACACCACCCTGTTTGGCCATCTTTACCAGTGAAACCATCATGTCACGCTGTTCTTCCCTGGCAATCAGTGAGAAAAGAGGATGTGTGGTCCGAAAAGTATCCCATAGCGACATATCAGTATAATAATTAAAATCTGTAACCTTATGCACCTGCTTGTCAAAACCCATATACTCGCCGGTAACGTCGTTAAAAACAGTAGGCATCTGCAGGGACCGGTAAAGGGCCGAATAAAATATTCGCCGCTGTTCTTCTGTTCCCCCCTCAACCTTAATCAGTTGCAGTTTGTCTTCCCATTTTTGCCGGGCAATGGTTACTATCTCTTCAAAACCGGCACCGCCTGTTTCAGTCTCAAGGTTGGCCCTGGCATTATCAATACTTATGTAGGAAATTCCAAGATGAAGTGTGATAACCTGGTTGTTCTCCGGTTTATCAAAACTCACAACCATCCCTACCTGGTCACCCTCAATAAATGTAGTGCTTTCCGGCATATTGTCGCCGGACCATACCTCATATGAGAGAAATGGCTGGCTAAAGCGGGCAGCAAAATAAACTTTGGCGCCACCATAACGGGAAGAAAATGAACCGAAATTACGTATGGCACCCACAACTTCCTGTTTTCCAGGAAAAATCTCAATTTCACCTTCAGTGGTTCTGGAATTTCCCAGAGTGCTGGATACATCAATTAAAATCTGGGGTGTTTCATTCTTCGTGAAGGTATATCGATGAACACCAACTCTTTCACTTGCTGTAAGTTCAGCGAGAATACCCATCTGCGGAAATTTTACTGCATAATAACCGGGAAAGGCAATTTCATTTTTATGAGAGAATCTGATATACCTGCCTTCCCTGTATTTTTTTCCGGTATTTTCACCGGTTCCGGGAACAACCCGGAACTGTCCGCCATCCCATGCACCGGTACCAATCAGGCGGGTATGGCTGAACCCCATCATTTTCCTGTCACCGTAATAATAACCACCGGTGTTAACTGTCTTTTTACCGGGGACCAAGCCATTAAGGAAGAACTGAGTATCCGGACTGAGCCGGACCATGCCAAATGGAAGGGTTGCCCCGGGTATGGTAGCACCACTGACGTATGTGGGGAATCCTCCTGTTCCGATAAAAGGGTCAACCCATTTCCCGAGTTCACCAGGCTGAATTTCAATATCAGTAAGTCCGGGTTTTGCTCCTACAGTGATCTGGTATCTTACAATTACCCCTGCAATCACTAAAAAGACGACAAAAATAATTGCAAAAATTAAATACATCAGGTACTTCAGTATCCGTTTCATAAGCTAAATTTACTAGGTCTGATTATTAGAATCAAAGTTCCGGGAAGTGTGGACAACCATCAACGAAACAATAATTCCTGAAACTACAAAAATGATATCAATCAGATATTTCCTTAAGAACATCTGACCTTTGGTCAACCCGTCTATATAGATCCAGTCGGGCAAATTGGTCAGCTTGGTAAGGGAAACAAGGATGCATGACCAAATCAACAGTAAAAACATATTACGTGTAACATCTCCTTTTCTGCTGAAATAAGCTGCCAGAACTGACACAACACCTGTCATCAGTATAACAATAAGGAAGTGCGTTGAGAATATTGCCAGTGGGTTGACTTCGGGGTAAAAGCCCCGGATAATCAAATCAATTGCAGTATGGCAAAAAGTTACGGTGATTCCAACCTGCCAGGCAATCCTGGGAAAAAGCATGACAACCAGGACAAAAAAGAATCCGCCCCGAAAAGCATAAGTGCTCATAGCTCTTGCTGTATTGAACAATACAGAATAAATAAAACCCTCATTGCTGCCAACTGCTGCTATAAATTGCCTGAGCGACCAGGGAATAACCCAATAAGTTAAAAGTACCACCAGAAGTATAATTCCCAGCTCCTTGTAAACAGATTTATATAACAACTCCTGTCCACCCCGGTCCTTTACAATCAGGGCTTGTATATCGTTCCTGCTTAACCACGCAGCATACCCAAGGAAAGCACCAAGCAGCAGTCCAAATGTAAATTCCATTCCTTTCCACCAGTCAATATAATTGACTTCAGGGATAGTACTTCCCAGAACCATCCAGAACCCCCCAAGTCCGAATCCCAATCCCCCGCCAATCAGTCCAAGTAAAGCAAACCGGCGAATAACCTTAAAATCAGCGGGACTCATCTTAAACGATAAAAAGGTTAAAAGAGTCACTGCCCCAACTAAAAGGCCCGCCCATGATTCTGATCTTGGATTAAGCGGATCGGAGAAATATATAATCATGGGCTCGTTTATTAGCTTAATGCCAATAAACATTCCCAGTATCATCAGCAGTAATCCGGCAATAATCATTTTTTTCGATAACCGTTGATAAACAAAACCAAGAGAAAAAACAGCTCCTCCCAGCAAACCCCACATGGCTCCTTTAACCGTTAAGCCAAGGCTGCCCCACCAAACAGTTTCAGGATTCAGCAAAAGCCCGATTGTTTGACCATATGTCATTTGTCCGCCCATCCCAATTCCGTATACCCCAAAAATCACAATTATTGAAGCTGCAGCTGCAGGAAGTTTTAAAAGGAGGCTGAGGCTCATTGCCAGCATTGCACCGGGAATCATGGCCCCAAAAGGACCTCCGCCAATATGTCCGCGTAATCCCCAGCCCAGCATCACCGCTAAGGCGGGAAAGATTATAAACATCCAACGGTAGTATTTCTCTGTTTGTCTCATATGGTTAATTAAGGATTAAACTAAATAATTTCATTTTATTAGTCCCTGCGGAGATTATAATGCTATTAACAGAACTGGCGGGGAAGGCTATACAAGGTTCAAAACTAAAAAAAAACTGCATATAAAAATTTTTTATTTTCAAATATTCCGGATTTTGTTTAACCCGGGGTGGTTTTTAAACGGATACCTTTAAAAATAAGAGCATATTTATTTGGTGAAAACCCGGTCAGGCTGGTGAAACACACAGGCATGCCGAAATTAGCGATCTCAAAGGCTGTGAGTTATTGAGTCCGGCACCGGACCGGAAAGAAAGATTTATGAACATTTTGTGGCTGCAGGGTGTTATACTCATAAATCTTAAAAAAACGAAACCATGATAAGATTAATAATGATGTTTTCGTCGTTAATTATTTTATCCGCTTTTATTTATTTTCAAAACATCTTAGATATGAAATCCGGTAAACAAATCTTAAAAGATAATGACACTGTGGAATACAAGGTCAGAAAGAGTGAAAAGGAATGGAAAGAGATGCTGGAGCCCGGGCAGTTTAAGATATTACGAAAGGCTCAGACAGAAAGGCCGTTTACCGGATCTTACAATGATAACAAAAAAACCGGCATTTATTATTCAGCGGCAACCGGTCAGCCCCTGTTTGCATCAGATTCAAAATTTGATTCGGGCTGTGGATGGCCCAGTTTCTTTGAACCTATAGTGCCTGGTGCTGTATTATACCGGAGTGATAAATCTCATGGCATGGTACGTACAGAGATAATAGATTCGTCCAGCGGCTCGCACCTGGGACACGTCTTTGAGGATGGTCCGCCTCCTACAGGCCTTCGCTACTGTATGAACAGCGCTGCGATGATATTCGTGGAAGTTGGTGATGAACCTCCCGCTCTGGTGAAAGATTATTTGGATACTCTGGCATCTGATGAAGAGAAAAAAGCGGTGAGCGATTTTCTGAGTTCACGATAGAGAGTTTTTCCGGCTGCTTCTTACATAGTTAACCTAAAGCTCTTTTTCCATATGTTCCAGAGAAACACCCTTGGTCTCGGGCACAAAAAATTTAACCCAAATTAGTTGCAACACCATCATTCCACAAAAAAACCCGAATATCAGTTCCGGAGCCAGAGCTTCTGCCATCCGTGGAAATACCAGTGTCAGTGAAGCTGCAAAAAACCAGTGGACAAAACTGCCAAAAGCCTGGCCAAATGCACGTTGCCGGTTGGGAAAAATCTCACTTATAAAGACCCATATAACAGCCCCCTGTCCGACTGCATGAGCGGCAATAAAAGCAAAAATACAAAAAGGGACAATCACATAATTCTGCGTGTAAAAGGCCCAGGCGGTAAGGCCCAGGGAAACAATATACCCAAATGAGCCGATAAAAAGCAAGGATCGCCTGCCCAGCCGGTCAATCAACCCTAATCCTATAAATGTAAAGATAATATTTGTAATGCCGATACCTATGGATTGCAGCAAAGCGGCATCAGCTGCCAGTCCGGTCATTGCAAAAATGCGGGGTGAAAAATACATGACAGCATTGATTCCGGAAAGCTGATTGAAAAAGGAAATGAAAAAAGCAAGAGATATGGGTGTAATCAGACCTCTGGAAAAAAACCTCACCCGTTGTTTATTACTATAGCCTGAAGCCTCAACCTCATTGACGAGCTGATTCAGCTGATTCTGGTTTAATTCAGGATTTGTCTTTCTGAATATTGCCAATCCGCCTCCCCTGTCTTTTTTCTGTATAATCAACCAGCGCGGACTTTCGGGTATACCAAGGCAGAAAAGTGCGAAAATAAGTGCGGGGACAGCTTCGACTCCAAGCATCCATCGCCATGCATGCTCGCCGATTCCGGCCAGTAAAGCATTAGAAAGAAAAGCAATCAAACCACCCAGTACAATATTGAACTGAAACATCCCTGCCAGTCGTCCGCGGTATTTTGGGGGTGCAATTTCAGAAATAAACAGGGGTGCTGCAACAGTTGATATGCCAACACCTAATCCCCCCAGAAAGCGGGATATCATAAAAATATAAACATCAGGCGCCAGGGCAGATCCAAAGGCAGAAACAAGGTAAAGAATACCTATCCACAGAAGTGTTACGCGCCGCCCGAAAAACTGGGTGGGCCAGCCACCGACCAGTGATCCGATTACTGTACCCCACAGGGCCATGCTAATAGCCAGTCCGTGCAATGTGCTATCCAGTTCCCAGAGTGCCTGGACCGCTTGCTCCGCTCCTGAAATCACAATAGTATCAAAACCAAACAAAAACCCGGCCAGAGAAGCCACTATGGCGCTTTTGTATAAAAAAAACCGATTACTCATTTTAAAGCAGTTATCTAATTATTATTTAAGTTTTGCGGATTACTTAACTTTTTTATTATCCCTGCAATTAGATTAAATATTTGTGTACCGTATTTAACTGGTAACATGAATCTCACCGGATGATTACCGGGACGGTCATTTTTTTTCAGTAAAAAGCCCTAAATTAAATGATAAAAATTGATTTAATAATATTTATTTCCATGAATTTCCAATAGTTCTCAGGAATTTCAAGGGATTTCCATAACATATTTATAAATAATGAATCCCTCATGTTGCTTTGACACACAAAATTGTTGTATCCATATCTTAACTTAACCAGGTTTATAAAAAACTGCGAATAATGGAACATTCTGAAGAAACTATCGTAATAAAAACTGTCAACATATTATTTCATATGTTTTTAATAGTACACTTTAATAAAAATTTAAAAATATAATTAATTATTTCTGTTACAAATAAAAATCAATGATCATGAAAAAAAACGTTTACTCTTACCTTCCTTTAATTTTGTTAATCGTGGTTATTTCATTAACCCAATGTAAATCTAAAAAAGACGTAGCCCGGACAGTCCCCGGTGAAACAAGGGTTGAAGTGCTGTGCAGCGGACCTGAGTTTTTCTCCGACACTGAATATTTCAGGGCAAACTCAGTTGCCGAAAGCCAGAACCAGGCTAATTCCAAAAGGATGGCACTCAGTAATGCCAGAGCTGAACTTGCTGCACAGATAGAAGTTACGGTAAAAAGTGTACTGGACAATTATATTCAGGATGTAACTGTTGGCAACCGCTCTGAATTCACCCAGCGTTATGAGGGCCTTTCCAGGGAAGTTATCAATCAGAGACTTTCAGGAACAAGGGTAATATGTGAAGAGCTTACCAGGACCACTGAAGGAAGGTATAAAACCTATATAGCAATAGAGCTTTCCGGAGAAGAGATGATAAATGCCATGAATCAGCGTATCTCCAGTGATGAACGTCTCAGGGTGGATTACAACTACGAAAAATTCAAGGACACCTTCAACCAGGAGATGGAGCAGATGAAACAAGACCGCGGATACTGAATGTAAGAGTAAATTTTCCCATAGTGCAAAAAAAATCGCTAAAAATATCCAGAGCTGCTTTATTTATTTTGCTTCTCATATTGGTGGCCGGTCAGGCCTGCGTATCAAAAAGACTGGCCAAACAGGCACAAAAACAGGAAGATGCCGGACTGTATGAAATGGCAGCTGATAATTACCTGCGCTCACTCAATGCGAATAAGAAGAACATAGATGCAGCCACAGGCCTCAGGAGAACAGCTCAAATAACCCTGAACTCGCGGATTGAGATGGTGACTCAGGCTTATCTTTCCGGTGATGACAGGGAGACTGTTCAAAGATACCTTGAGGCCGTTTCTTACCAGGAGAAGATAAGAAACGCGGGCATCACTCTTTCCATACCGCAGCAGGCCCTCACCTATTATGAAGAGGCCAGGCCAAGGTTCCTTGAGGGAATGTTTGAGGAAGCCAGGTTGCTTCTTGAGGAAGAGAGTTTCAGCCAGGCTGAGTCCATACTATCGGAAATTGCCCGAATCGATCCGTCGTACCGGGACCTTAGCCAGTACATGAGAATTTCCCGAAGCGAACCTCTTTACAGGCAGGGAATTGAGCAATACAACACTGGTTTTTACAGAAAAGCATACAATACTTTCAATAATTTGCTCAGTGAGCATGGAGCCTATAAAGATGCATCTGTTTTGCGTGAAGACGCACTCAAAAAAGGAATGATCACGATTGCAATAGCAGATTTTGCTAATACAACAAGAGAGAGAAATGTACACGGCCTTTTAAAAACCAAAATAGTTACTGAAATAACTTCTCTGAAAAACCCCTTTCTCAAGGTTATAGATGAACGTAATCTTAATGTTTTTTTAAGGGAACAGGAACTGGCAGCCAGTATTGGAAGTGAAATGAAAATAGGGAGACTTTTATCCGCAAGAGCCTATCTTACGGGTGAACTGGCAACATTTGATCTAAGTGAAGGACGTATGCAACGTACCGAAAGAAGAGCATACCTGAAAGAAGTAGTTTCCGGGGAGGACAAAAAGACGGGAGAAAAAACCTCTGAAACACTTTATCATAAAGTCACTTATCATGAATACCGAAGAGAAAGCAGTGCTTCGGGATCTTTCCTTTACCAGCTAAGCTCAATTGAAACCGGGGCTGTGATGATATCCGGAGTTGTTGAACTTAATCCCCGGGATCAGATCCATTATGCCACTTTTGAAGGTGATCCCGAAAACCTGGTGCCGGGACACTGGGAATATCGAAGCAAAAATTCACCGAAAGACCGTATTCTGGATAACCGCAATGAGACAAAAAGATTTCAAAGCCTCTTTTCAGCAAGGCAATCATTAAAATCGGCTGAGGATTTGCGCACTGAACTAATTAACGGCCTGGCCGCTCAGGTAGTCAGGGAACTGGATTCATATAATCCCGAAAAATGAATTATCCCTATACTAAATATTTAATAGTTGTTTTTCTGATACTGTTGCAATCCTGCGGATCAAAACGGCCGGTTTACGAATCATCCGAACCTCAGCCCGACTGGGTTCGCAGCAGGCCAATCACACCAGGTTACTATACAGGTATAGGCTGGGCACATAAAACACAAAATGTTCATCAGTATCAGCAAACAGCGAGACAAAATGCAATGGCTGATCTTGCAGGTGAAATTTCGGTTACCATCTCATCCAACTCTGTTTTACATGCATTTGAATCGAGTCTTGGTTTCAGAGAGGATTTCTCCTCAACCATAGAAGCCCGGATACAGGAAGAGCTGGAAGGATTTGAAATAGTTGATACCTGGGAAGACCAGAATAATTATTGGGTTTACTACAGCCTCTCAGCTTCAAGGCACAGGGAAATAAAAGAACGCAGAAGAAGTGATGCAGTAAGCCTCTCCCTGGGATTGTTAGAAAATGCACTGGAAGAAAGAGAAAATGGATATTTGCGTCTTGCCATGATTCAGCTTATAAATTCCATGGAAGCCATAAATAACTATTTTGATGACCCCCTTCCTGTAGAGTTCAGGGACAGGAACATCCTTCTTGGAAATGAAATATTCAATGAACTGTCTTCAACATTATCGGAAATTATTATTACTCCCGGGCAATCTCAAGTAAATATTAAAAGAGGTCAGGAGGTCTCTTCTGATATCCTGAAATTTAAGGTGAGCAGCAATTCTGGCCCGGCATCCGATTTTCCTTTGCTTGCAAGATATTCTGAAAGACCTGTAAGAAACAACCGTGTCAGAACCGGCAGAGATGGTTATGGCCATTTTAGTATTGATGGAGTAAGGTCCTCAGCGGCTTTTGAAACCTTTACCGTGTTTGCTGATATTGAAGCAATTCTGGCAGAAACCAACTCCGGACCTTTCACCAGGCGGTTAATCCGCCGCTTTTCATTGCCGGATGCAAATGTAAGGATAAATATTTTGAAGCCGGTAATAGCACTGAAGTCCAAAGAAGAAAATCTTGACCAGGAAATAAAGGCAGGAAAACTCGGGATCAGTTTTCGCAAAAATGCGATGGAAGCGGGTTATATAATAAACAACGATCCGGAAGAAGCTGATTATATAGTTTTCATCACAGCAAACACCATCGCCCTGGGAGAAACAGGTGCATACAAGAACGCTCTGCTCACAGGCAGCATCTCAATCAAAAATAATACCAGTGGAAATATTATTTACCACAGGGAACTTGAAGGATTCAGAGGGTCGCACTTTGGCCTGGAGCTTGCGGGTGAAGATGCATATCAAAAAGCTGCGAGAAGGATGGAAAGCAGTTTCTTCAGGGAAATTGACGAGGCGATCAGGAAAGGGTCATAAGCCCTGTCCATAAATAAACAAGTCCGTTTCAGGAAAACATTAACGGGGTAATTTGTTCAGGCGCTCAATAAGTGTGATGGTCCTGTCATTAAGTTCCTCTCTTATATTCCTGTAATAAGTCCTTACGGAAGCCGGGGAATTATTTTCTGACAGGGGGTTGTTTATCCTGTTCATAAGATCATTACGCAGTGCATTTGCATCATCAATAATTACCTGCACATTTTCCTGATTGAGGTAGGGACTATGGTCAAGAAAAGTACTGCACTCATTAATAACCGCCTGGTGCAAGCTATTAACGTCTTTTTTAAGACTTCTGCAGTTTGCCATATATAAATTTTTATAAAAATGCTTACCGAATTTACAAAATATTAACTGTTGCACCAAATTTTAAACAAGTTAACTTTAAAAATGTTATAAAGGGGTTGTAGAATGCTTAACCTATTGACTGGTAAATCTGTAATATATTTTTAAATAGATTGATAACTACACTTTATACAAATGAATGCAGGGGAGAGGTTATTATTATTAATGGCAACATCGTAACCTCAGAATGCTTTGACCCCGGCATAATGAACAGAGGCCTTTCTGTATATGAAGTTTTAAGGGTAAAAGATAAAACCCCCCTGTTCCTGGAAGATCATATTGAAAGACTGTACTGTTCTGCCAGAATAACCGGAGCTGAAACATTTCCTTCAGAAAAGTTTATAAATAAAAATTTCCATCTGATTATTGAAAACAATCAGGATAAAAATGAAGGAAACATAAAGTTACTCCTTCATTTTCCTTCCGGCATCGAACAAAAGCCCGATATATACTGTTATTATGTTTCTCACTACTATCCATCTGAAAAAGAATATACCCGGGGAGTACCGGTAATACTTGAGAACGCCGAACGGGAAAAAGCACATGCCAAGGTCATAAACATGAAACTACAATCCTCTGTCTCACGAAAAATTAAAGCTAAGAATGCATATGAGGCTCTTCTGGTGAACAAGGATGGTTTTGTTACTGAAGGAAGTAAATCAAATGTTTTCATGATCAGTAACAAAAACGTTGTAACCCCTCCTGAAAAGGATGTCTTGCCAGGAATTACAAGGAAATATATTATCCGCATCTGCAGGGAATCGGGGATTGATATCACAGAAAGTAAAATTCATTACAGGGAATTAAATAATTACCAATCATGCTTTATAACCGGCACTTCACCAGGTGTACTGGCTGTTAAAAATATTGGCACCACCGTGTTTGATCCGGAAAATGAATTTCTGAAAATAATATCCGCCAAATATCAATCACTGGTTTATAATTATATTGCCTTACATAAAAATAAGTTCAACAAGTATTATTATTAATATGACATGGCTGCTGTAATAATATATATGTCACTACATGGTTGTGCAGAAAAGGCTGCAGTTATGCTCAGTAAAATATCATGGAAAGAGGTGGACCTGGTAAATCTGAGAGAACATCCTCCCCCGGATCTTGGTAAATATGATACTGTGATAATAGGAGGTTCAATACATATGGAAACGATACAGGATAAGATAAAAAAATTCTGCAACGAAAATGAACAGGAATTACTTGGCAAAAGACTCGGCCTCTATCTTTGTCACATATACGAAGGAGAATCAGCCTTGATACAATTCAGGAATGCCTACACCAAAAAACTCAGAGACCATGCTGTTGCAAAAGGTTTGTTTGGAGGAGAATTAAATATTGAGAAGATGAGTCCCTATGAAAAATCCCTGATGAAAAAAGCGGGTGGAGTGGATAAGAACATCTCAAGAATAAACCAGCAGGCCATAGAGGGTTTTGGAAGAGTTATCTTTCACCTTGACAAATCATAAAAGTGTATGACTATCTTTTCACAAGCAGCACTACATTCTCAATATGCTGGGTGTGAGGAAACAAGTCCACTGCACGCATTCTCTCAATCCTGTAACCGGCGTCAAGTAACTGGATATCCCTTGCCTGTGTAGCTGAATTACAACTCACATAAACAATCTTGCCGGGGGATATTTCCATGATCCTTTCAACAACTACCGGATGCATCCCTGTCCGCGGCGGATCGGTAATAATAGTATGGGGTGCTCCGTTTTGTCCGGCAAAATCATTAGTAAGCAGATCCTTTATATCACCGGCATAAAACCTAAGGTTACCGAGCTTATTAGTATCAGCATTAGTATGGGCATCTTCAATCGCCTCGGGCACATATTCAAGACCGACCACCCTGCTGCAGTGGCGTGCCAAAAATGATGCTATAGTACCTGTTCCGGTATAAAGATCGTAAATCACCTCATGCTTTTGAGGGAGAGCAAACTCCCTAATTATCTTATATAACTCATAGGCCTGCCGCGAATTGGTCTGATAGAATGATTTAGGGCCTACCTTAAACCGCAATCCTTCCATCTCTTCGATAATATGATCCCGGCCGCTGAAAAGATTAACTTCAAGGTCCGTTATGGTATCATTGCCCTTTGGATTAATTACATACATCAGCGAAGTTATTCCGGGAAATTTCCCGGCAAGCCAGTCAAGCAAAGCTTCCCTCACCTGTTTCTCTTCGCGGAAAAACACAAGTATCACCATTACCTCACCGGTAGAGCTTGTGCGGATAATCAGAGTCCGTAAAAAACCTTTCTGCTTTAAAAGATCAAAAAACTCGAGATCATTACGGATTGCATAATTCTTAACAGCCAGTCTTATAGAATTGGAGGGCTCTTCCTGCAGGTAACAATTATTTATATCCAAAACCTTGTCAAACCTACCGGGAATATGAAAGCCTGCTGCCCTGTATTCACTGATATCATTCCCCGGGGCGATCTCCTCTTCTGTGAGCCAGCGCCTGTTTGTAAAGGTAAATTCAAGCTTGTTCCGGTAATAATCAGTTCTATGAGACGGGAGGAGAGGCTCGGGAGAGGGAAAGTCCAGTTTGCCTATCCTGGTAAAATGATCAATTACTTGCTGCTGTTTAAACTCAAGCTGATTTTCATATGCAAGATGCTGCCATTTACATCCGCCGCATATGCCAAAATGCTCACAAAAGGGCTCTATACGTTGAGCAGAAGGGCTTTTCAACTCAACAAGCCTTCCCTCCATGTAATTTCTGCGCTTTTTTATTATACGTATATCGGCAATATCCCCTGGCGCAACATAGGGGACAAATATGACCATACCGTCGTGCTTTGCTAATGCCTTGCCTTCAGCACCAATTCCTGTTATTGAAACATCCCTGAGCAGGGGAAGGGGTCTCTTTTTTTTCACGTTTTTACTTTTGGGGCAAAGTTAACAATAAAAGGTACAATCGCCGGTTAATTACCAAACGCATTTTCGCCGGAAGCTTCCGGATGTTTTGTGTGAAAAAATAAACAGATAGTTATCAACACATAAAATGTTTCTAATAACTATCTTTGTGAGTTTGAAATAATATTTATGATATCAGTAAACCAGGTAGCACTACATTTTGGAGCATTTGAGCTTTTCAGCGGCATATCTTTCCAGGTAAACCAGCGTGACCGCATAGGTCTTGTGGGGAAAAACGGAGCAGGAAAAACAACCCTGCTAAGGATTATTAAAGGCGTTGTTATTCCTGACCAGGGAGAGGTTGTGGTTCCTGAAGATACAAATATAGCTTATCTGCCCCAGCAGATGACACATAAAGACGGAAAAACCGTTTTTGATGAAGCCATGTCTGCTTTCTCCGAAGTTCTTCAGCTTGAAAAGGATATCTACAGGATCAACCAGCAACTGGCTGAGAGAACCGATCATGAATCAGAGGAGTATTTTAATCTTATCAGCCGGCTGTCAGAAGCAACTGAACGCTACCAGATGATAGGGGGAGGAAGTATACATGCAGACGTTGAGCAGACACTGCTGGGACTGGGTTTCAGTGCTGCCGGTTTTAACAGGCAAACCTCAGAGTTCAGCGGAGGATGGAGAATGCGCATAGAACTGGCAAAACTCCTTCTGCAGAAGCCGGAAGTTTTTTTGCTTGATGAGCCCACTAACCACCTGGATATTGAATCAATACAGTGGCTTGAGGAATTCCTTATGAACTACCCGGGAGCTGTGATACTGATATCGCATGACCGGGCATTTCTGGATAATGTAACCAACAGGACCATTGAATTATCACTGGGTAAGATATATGACTACCGGGCATCATACTCAAAATATGTTGAGCTTAGAACAGAGCGTCGCGAACAGCAGATGGCCGCCTACCGGAACCAGCAGAAACTGATCGGTGACACTGAACAGTTCATCGAGCGCTTCAGATACAAGGCTACAAAAGCGGTCCAGGTCCAGTCCAGGATAAAACAGCTTGACAAGTTGGATATCATTGAAGTTGACGACGAGGACCTGGGCACCATGAATGTGCGCTTTGCTCCTGCACCCAGGGCAGGCAGCATTGTTGCAGAAATGAAAAACATAAGTAAAAGCTACGGCGGGAATAAGGTGCTGGAGAATCTGGATATGATAATCGAAAGAGAGGAGAAAATTGCTTTTGTAGGCCGCAACGGCGAAGGGAAAACCACCCTTTCCAGAATCCTGTTAGGCAACCTGCCTTTTGAAGGAGAGCTTAAAATAGGACATAATGTCAGGGCGGGCTACTTTGCCCAGAACCAGGATGAGCTGCTTGACGATGAAAAGACAGTTTTCCAGACAATTGATGATATTGCCACAGGAGAAATCAGGACAAAAATAAGGACTATTCTTGGTGCATTTCTCTTCAGTGGCGAGGACGTAGATAAAAAGGTAAAGGTCCTCTCGGGAGGTGAACGCTCGAGACTGGCAATAGCCAAGTTGTTGCTGGAACCATATAATTTACTGGTTCTTGATGAGCCGACAAATCACCTTGATATGCACTCTAAGGATGTGCTAAAGCAGGCCCTGGTAAAGTATGACGGCACACTGGTTATAGTTTCGCACGACAGGGAGTTTCTTGACGGACTGGTTAACAAGGTATACGAATTCAGGAACCGGGGAACAAAGGAAAGCATAGGCGGTATTTATGAATTTCTGAAAAGAAAAAAACTTGAATCTTTTGGGTCGCTAGAAATAAAACCTCATAAACAAAAGAAATCAGTTAAGTCCAAAGCTGAGCCTGATAATAAGGTCTCTTGGGAAGAAAAAAAGGAGCTGGAGAAGAATCTTCGCAAACTTGAAAACAGTATCAGACGATCCGAGAATACCATAAATGATCTGGAAAAAGAGATTGAAGATATGAACTCTGTTCTGGCATCTCCCGACAAGGAGACTTTGATGAAACTCGGGCAGGATTATTTTTCCCGTTATGAAAGAAAAAAACAGAATCTCAGCAACGAAATGGACCGGTGGGAAAAACTGAACGAAAAACTTGACAAGCTGAGGAACAATAAATAATCTAGATCATTAACTGATGAGAAAAGATATCATATTTGGATTAAGACCTGTAATTGAGGCTGTGGAAGCAGGCAAAGAAGTTGAAAAAGTTTTTTTTAAAGCCGGCCTAAAAGGAGATCTTTCCCATTCACTGATGAACCTTCTGAGGAGACATGGTATCCCTTTTCAGTTTGTGCCGGTAGAGAAACTTAACAGGATAAGCAGAATAAATCACCAGGGGGTGATTGCTATGATATCCTGCATAACATATCAAAAACTTTCAGATATAATACCTTCAATTTATGAGAGGGGAGAAACACCATTTTTACTGGTGATGGACAGCGTGACTGATGTAAGAAACTTTGGGGCTGTGGCAAGAACTGCTGAATGTGCAGGTGTACATGCTATACTGATACCCTCAAAAGGAGGGGCAATGCTGGGCCCTGATGCACTCAAAACATCGGCAGGTGCACTCCACAACATTCCCGTATGCCGTTCTGAAAACCTGTCAGACAGCATAGGTTTTCTAAAAGAGAGCGGACTAAAGATTGCGGCAGCAACGGAAAAAGAAGGAGAACTTTATTACAAGGCAGAACTGGACGGGCCCACGGCACTTATCATGGGGTCCGAAGACCAGGGCATCTCCCCTGCCCTGATTTCGCTCTCCGATATAAGAATCAGGATACCCATTTTCGGCAAAATAAACTCCTTGAATGTTTCAGCGGCAGCTTCTGTATTGATCTATGAATTTTTAAGGCAAAGATCCAACCAGGGGCAGAACAAGGCAGTAAAGCATTAATCTTTGCCCAGACCTCTAAAATCATCACCGGTAGGATTCTGGAATACCCGCAGACCAAATTCAGGTACAACCGACAATATATGGTCAAAAATATCTGCCTGAACCCCTTCATAAACAGGCCAGGCCTGCTCTTTGGTGAATACGTATATCTGGATCGGTATTCCCGTGGGTGTAGGCTCTAAATGACGAACCAAAAATGTCATGTCTTGCTTTATTTTAGCATGATTTCTGAGATATAACTCGATATATTTTCTGAAAACCCCTATATTGGTCTGACGTCTTTTATTAACCATTACAGTCTCATCTATACCATGCATTTCATTATGCTTTCTGAGTTCTTCCTCCTTCTCATTTATATAGGACTTAAGAACCCGGATTTGACTGAACTTCTCAAGCATCTCGGAAGTACAGAACTGAATTGATTTAATATCTATATTTATAGATCGCATTATACGCCTGCCACCCGACTCCGACATTCCTCTCCAGTTATAAAACGAATTGGACACCAGGGCATAAGTAGGCACAGTTGTAATTGTCTGATCCCAGTTACGGACCTTTACTGTATTAAGGGAAATTTCGGTAACCGGTCCGTCAGCATTATGACTGGGCATCTCAATCCAGTCCCCTATCCTAACCATATCATTTGCAGAAAGTTGGATACTGGCAACGAAACCCAATATTGTATCCTTAAAAACCAGCATAAGAACAGCTGCCATTGCACCAAGACCTGTGAGGAAAACCATGGGTGATTCACCGATAATAACGGAGAGCATCAGTATTATGCCGACGAAATATACAATTATCTTGGCTACCTGGATGTAACCTCTTATGCTTATATCGGCCGATATGGGGAATCTCTTGTAAATCTCATGAAGAACATTAATAACGGCATCAATAACCAGAATTGCCAGCAGAATCATTATTATTGAGATAACGGCCTGAATAACCCCCACTGCGCCAGGATAATTTACAAGGGCAGCCGGAATTGTATGATAAATAACAAGTGCAGGTGCATAATTGGCCAGACGGTTAAGCAGCTTTTGTTCCAGCAAAATATCGTCCCAGATGGTTTTACTTTGTTTAATCCAATGTCTGATATAGACCAGCAATAATCTCCTGACAACAAAATTTGCCAGGTAGGCCAGAAAAAAAATTATTGAAATAATTATTACGGTATTGAGGAATACGGCAAAATCTTTTCCTAAACCACCTGAAATAAGCCATTTTTCAATTGATTCGCCTATCAGATTAGTATACATATTTAATTATTTTTATTGATACGGAATCCCGACATGAAAAGGAAATGGAATAATTGATATTTCAAACCTGTTAAGGACTGCTTTCTTATTTCAAAGCAGCAAAAAAACAATAAAATTAAATGCAAAAGAAACAAATATTCCCTATTAATGTCAAGATTGATTAAAATTTCCTCAGATATTTTGGGGAATACCTTAATTTAATTTAGGTTTGGAAACAAATTTAAATTATTCCAAATTATCTGCATGTGGAAAAGTATTCCGATAAAGCCGTTCTGATTGGCATCAGGGACAGAAAGGACAATATACTGGAATACCTTTACAAGGAGCTATTCCCTCAAATTAAGCGGGTTATCAATAAACATGGCGGTGACGAACAGGATGCGAGGGACCTTTTTCAGGAAGGTTTGATTATTGTTTTTCAGCGCTTGAAGAATAATGACCTGGTAATTAAGTCTTCATTTAACAATTATTTCATAGTTCTTTGCAAATTCATCTGGTTCCGCCAGAATAACATAAAACATAATCATAACGCTGCTGAGAATATTGAGAATTTATCTTTAGAAGAAGATTCTGACCCGGGCAAGGTACAGGAGCATCCCGGTGTTTCTGTTTATGAAGAGTATGTAGCCAACAAAAGTGAAAAAATTTTCCAGAGACATTATCGCAAGTTATCACCGGATTGCAAGAAAGTTATAAAGATGTTTTATCGTAAGAAGCCATTCAGGGAAATAGCAAAAAAGATGATCTACACCAACGAAGATTATGCAAGAAGAAAAAAATACCTGTGCATGCAACAACTTATGAAAATGATAAAACAAGATCCGGAGTATATAGAATTAAAAAAGAATGTAAATTAACAGCTGGCTAATATATTCCGGAAGCCTGATTATTCAGAAATAAAACTTCATGATCATTATGATCTTCTTAACTTTTCCCTCCATAAAATAATCACCATTACCAATAACAGGCCAAAGAAAGTAAGCAGGGGATAAAAATTCCTGTAGGAACGGAATATTTCACCGGGGTTCCCTATACAAACGTAGGCTCCCCAGAAATAGGGATGGGCTCTCAGCATATCTGCGCCATCAAGAAAATCCAGACGTGCCTGACGTAATGCCTCATCCTTCCTGTATCCTTTTAAAAGATAACTGTAAAAACTTATCATAATTTCGGCTCCGGACTTGTCTTCTATCTCCCAGCCGGTCATGATAATTGAAGGCACGCCGGCATAAAGAAACCCACGCGCCAGGCTCATTACACCTTCCCCCCGGTGCAAAACCCCGTATCCGCTGCGGCAGGAGCTCAGCACGGCAAGACTGGCATTAAGCCCCAGGTTATATATCTCATATGTATTTAAAAATCCGTCTTCAATTTCACAATCTGTTTCTGAAAACACCAGTTTGGAAAACATCGGATTTTCATCATCTATTAAAGTATGCATTGCTAAATGGAGGATATGATAATCCCCTGCAAGGTTTTTAAAATTATATTCGGTGGCATTTTCATCCAGCAGCAATTTACCATCCATTAATTCAGCAACCCTGACTGCCTCCTCTCTGGCACCGGCCAAAGGAGTTAACCTCTCCCTGTAATATTGCCTGTTGACAATTGTCTCTGGAAGAGGAGCTTCACTATAATTATAACCCGGAGCCATAGAAAGTGTTTTATTTGAAGCCACTGAAGCACGCCGGTTACTTTCTTGCCACAAAGTAGCTGAATAACTGTAAGATATGGCATAACCCCTTAATAAATACGGCAGATTTTTATAATTATTATTACCCGAATTTGTATCAGAGGATAAAAGCAACTCAAAGGGAATATAAGTCAGCAACCCATCCGGTATTATAATCAGCCGTTTGTCCTTAATCTCCGGAACCAAAGGTTCTATCAGCAGGTTGTAAAAATACCGGGATGACCTTTTGAAATCATTAAAGTCATCCTGTACTCTCCTGTCAATATTTCCATGAGTGAGAATACCCATAAAGACCTCAAGTTCTGACTCAAGGAATCCTTCAGGACGCTTACAATAAAAGTTGAAATTATCTTTTGTAATAGTGAATATATAAAGCAGGGAATCATTGTGAACATATGAAACAAGTGCATCCTTACTGGATATATGATTCATGATATTTGCGATATCAGAAAAATTCTTTTTGTACTTTAATGAATAATAATTGGGATACTCATTTTCCAGATGACTTATTAGATGCCGCAGTTCAAGTTCAAGTGTAAAAATCCTTTCCTGCCAGAAGTTTATCCGGGCGTTGTCCGGATCAAAACTTCTCTGTTCCTCGTAGATCATTTCCCGGAAGGCAGCGATCTTTTTTTTCAATCCCCGCTCTTCCGCCATCAACTCCTCGGGTACACCACCAAACGATTTGGCCTCTACATCCCTTATTGAAGAAAGAAGACTGGCAGCCTTGCTTTTTTCAGAAAAAATGAAGGCTTCTTCAATAAAGGCGGGTTCATTGGTTATTTCGTAAAGTTTCCAAGCAACATGAATTGCCTGCAAATAAGTTTCATGTTCATTTTTAGTTAATAATATCCGGCTATCTTCGGATTGGTGTCCCATGCGAATATCTTCTATGAATTCCATTGCCGCTTTGAAAGCAGAAAGACTGGCTTCAAGATTAGATCTTTGATCATTTTCCCGTGACATTAAATAAAGTGTAAATGCCTTATGCTTAAGACTGTTCAGCATATGATCAGGAGAAAATACCCTGTCTCCGGGTGAAGGATTATCTGAAAAATCAGTTGATGTAAAAGATTTACTGTTAGCTAAAAGTGATTCGTGATAATATCGCAGAGCGGCATCAAAATTCATTGTTAATTCAAATGAGTAGCCTATATTCATCAAAGCTCTTGAAACATGATGTCCCTTTTCGCCGTAATGGTATCTGTAAATTTCCAGAGCCCTTAGCAGTTGTTCATGCCCCCTGTCATATTCATTCGCTGTGGTAATGAGAAAAAGAGCATAATTTTGCAGATTTGTTGCATAATTAACATTGTTGGTTCCATTGTTTTCGGAAATAACATCTATTGCCAATTGATAATATTTATCGGCCGAAGTTAAATCCCCAGTTTCTATGTAACAAATTGCAAGATTTCCGGCAGTAATGGCAACAGCAGCAGGGTCCGTGACTTTTCTTATGTCAATTGACCGGTAGTAGTATTCTTTTGCCTGATCATAGTTACCTTTCAGCTCATAGGCTATACCTATATTATTGTATAAGGTTCCCAGCCAGCCGGTCATCTCATTTTTCAAAAAAATCTGCTTTGCGTTATTATAATAAGAAAGAGCACTGGTTATATCCCTCTTTTCTCTCAATATGTTTCCCTGGTTATGATATACCACACCAAGGTTCAAGTAATCAGAACCATGATGCTCAAGTAAAATATACCCGGCTGTATCATAATAATGCATGGCATCATCATTATTTAACAGCCGCCTGCTTACTACTCCCAGGTTCAGATAGGTACTGGCAAGATCAACAGTTGACGGTCCCTGATCAATTATTTTCAACTTAAGTGACCTCTGAAATAAAATACCGGCTGCTTCAAAATCTCCGATATTAACCTTTTTAACCCCCATATTATTATAAATACGCGCAGAATCAACCCCTCCGGCATTTTGCACCTGAGATGCCCTAATGACAGGTGAGTTATATCCAGAGATAATTACTAAGAGAAAAATCAAAATCAGTGATTTCATTATTTTGATCCAGGCTGGTTTTAAGGGATAATTTATAATTACGGGATAAATATAAGCAATGCGTTAAATTATAGCATAAGGAATAACAAATTTTTTAAATACTCAAAATATTATAAAGACTGCAGAGAATATTCAGGCACTAATTAAATATGCTCTGAAACAAAATATTCTTTGAATTTTGACGGATACTATAAACCTTAAACCATTAAAACCTGAGAAAACTCCTGCAGCTAAAACAAAATAATACATTTTTTTTATTTTTCATACAACTCTCTTTATGTGATTCTTATAGCATCAAGCGTCATAATAACAAAGAAAACTATTTTGTAATCATTGTCACGTTTTTTCATTTAATGTACCTCATAGTAGATACCGGACAACTCAAAAAAACTTTAAAAATAAAAACTCCTGACCATGAAAACCCTGACAACCTTTTTCAACCAGACACTTACTTCTGAAAACAGCCTGAACAGATTCCAGATGAATGCTATCCGCGGAGGAAGCAACAGGGGAGCATATACACATATTGACGAGGATATCCTGCTACTGGATCCGATAGAGGAAGAAGATCAGTTAAACTGATGGCTTAAGATCAGCCTGGGAAAGAAACTGAGCAAGAACAAAATCATACAACACAAAGGTTCATTATCCTGAAAAAAACTTTAAAAAAAACCCTGACCATGAAAACCCTGACAACCTTTTTCAACCAGACACTTACTTCTGAAAACAGCCTGAACAGATTCCAGATGAATGCTATTCGCGGAGGAAGCAACACCGGAGCATATACACATATTGACGAGGATATCCTGCTACTGGATCCGATAGAGGAAGAAGATCAGTTAAACTGATGGCTTAAGATCAGCCTGGGAAAGCAGATGAGAAAGAAGATTATTGAAAACAAATTAATGGTTTAAGATCACTCTGAGAAAGAAGATGAGATAAGCAGTAAAAAACCAGAGACAAAAATTTAAATTATACTGGCAATAGAGCTACTTAAAAATAGTATTTACAATTTAAACCTTTATTGACAGAACGTGTAACATAGATCATTAAAAAATGTATACACAGTTTAATCAACAGGAAATAATTTGATAAATAAAACATATATACCAGGGTCTGGTAATAGTACCAGGGAAATACCCGGAGTAATTGAGAATTTACCAGGAATTATTAAATAAATATGGAATTTATTTTTAATAATCCTGCATCAGATATAGAAAATAATTATGCCAAAAATATTATACAGTAAATTTTAATATTATTTAATCATGAGAAATCAAATCGACTATTCAGGTTTCATTGAAAAGTACCTGAACCAAACAATGGAGCAGGACGAACTTAAATGGTTCGAACAGGAAATGGATATAAATCCCTCGCTCGAAGAAGAAGTCCAGCTGAGCAAAGATATTGGTGAGGCAATTCTCAATGAAGAGACTTTGGCTTTTCGTCATCAGATCAGCAATCTCTTTGAAAATAAGGAACATGTAAAACCTGCAAGAGAGAAAAGATGCTTCAGGATTCACCCTTCGGTCAGGGTTGCTGTTGCATCGCTTGCAGCACTTATTATTCTGGGTACAGGAATATTTGTTTATACTCACCGGACAATCCCGGCAGAAAAGCTGTTTGAAAATTATTACGAGCCATTCGAAAGCCTTATGAACATGAGATCCGGCAATTCACAAACTGCTGATATACTGGCTACAGCTATGCAAAAATATGAAGAAGAGAATTTTGAGTCGGCACTTTTGTTATTTGAAACAGTACTTGCTACTGATGATCAGAGCATTACTTCAAAATTTTATTCTGGCATTTCATACCTGGAAACAGAACGTTACCAAAATGCACAAAATTCCTTCACAGGCATTATTGATCATAATGACAATCTCTTTATTGAACATGCGGAATGGTACCTGGGATTGTGCTACCTGAAGACAGGAGAAAAAGAAAAAGCAAAATCACTTTTTTCTTCAATTGAAGCATCTGATGGTTATTATAGCAGTAAATCAAGGCGAATTATCAGAAACCTGTAAAACAGACTGAAGCCCGGAGAATATTTAACTGGCAAACAGTTCTTTTACCGTTGCATTTATTACCCGAATAAATTATATACTTTAAATACAGATTTCCATGAATGGAGAAGATGAAAATAAGGGGCTTTTGAGAAAAATTGCTCTTCTTGAGAATGATTTGGATATCATGAAAAATAAAATGCAAAATCTGCAATCAACCATCCTTTCAAATATAAGCCATGATATTCGCACACCAATGAATGCTATTGTGGGTTTTGCTAATCTCCTTGCAAACGAAAAAATGGATTCTCAGGACAGGGAAGAGTGTATTGACCAAATAAACACAAACAGCATTGAGTTACTTGTTATGATAGATAACATGGTAGATGCTTCATTGTTGCAGGATGGGGATCTAAAATTACTGAATAAAAAGTGCTTGATTAATCAACTTATTGATGAACTATATGAAACGTACAAAGAATTAAACAGCGTAAAGCAAAAAAAGCTGAATCTCATTGTCTCAAAAGGAGAAAATGATGACTTTGAACTGATTACAGACTCCGAGCGGTTAAAACAAGTATTCAAAAGTCTTATTAGTAATGCTATCAAGTTTACAAATGCAGGAAGCATTGAGTTTGGGTATAGTAAATATAAAAACAATGAAATAAGATTTTTTGTAAAAGATTCAGGGACCGGATTGGGAGAGATAAAACAGGATGATTTGTTCAAACCATTTCATTCCAGGCTCTATGCAGAAAAACATTATATAAACAAAGGGGCCGGATTGGGACTTTCGGTTTCAAAAAGCCTGGTCAGTTTAATGGGAGGAAGTATCTGGCCTGAATCCGTTTCCGGAAGAGGTACCTGTTTTTATTTCACACTGCCGGGTAAAAATAGATTTATTATCGAAAATAAATTACAGCAAATAAGAACTATAGCAAAACGAAATATTGCAAGTCTGTTTTAAAAGCAAAAAAACTGCCCTGAATTCCTTTTTTCTTTACCCATATGACCGGCTAGCACCCATCATAACCTGGAATTCAGGCAGTTTTTTTTACCCGGAACAACCTGATAACAATAGCTAAATCCGGGTTATTGACCGGCACTCTCCTTAATCTTCCATCCAAACAGGGTATCAATCAATAATATAAACAATATACCAGGCAAAATAACCGGTAATACATATGAGTTAGGCAGAATTATGATATTTGAAGGCAAGAACTGCGCAAGCCCGCCTGTATACCGGGATACCATGGAAAAAACTTCAAATAAATAGGGTGTGAATAACTTATTCAGAAAACTAAAAACTCCTGTAAAGTAAAGAGAAAACAGACTAAGCAGTCCAATGCCAAACCACCACCAGTCATAATAAAACTTCATGGGTGATGCAATTTCAGGGTTCATCAATATTTCCTCCATCACCCTGGAAGTAATATCATCAGGAGCCTTCTCCATCTGTATCTTATTAAACAACGGTTTTAAAAGTTCGTCCTGGTTTGGCTTCATTATAATATAAATTTATATTAAGTAATTTCTCTGAAGAATCTTATCTATACGGAAATCTCCTTATTCATAATCAATCGTATCTGATCATATAGCTTCTTCCTTGTCCGGAAAAGTTTAACCTTTACATTGGATACTGAAAGAGACATAATTTTGGCAATATCTTCAACACTGCTGTTATCATAATAGTAAAGTGTTATGATCGTCTGCTCGGAAGGCGGCAGGGCATCCACCGCCATTTTCAATGCAGTTGTCAAAAACTCACTATTTGTTGATCCGTCATCATCAATCAAATCCGGATTCTTCAGCATTATTTCGCTGCTTTCATTGTCAACCGGCACTTCTCTTTGTTTTTTCCTTATAAAGGTTATTGATGTATTGTAAACTATCCGGTATAACCATGTGGAAAACCTGGAATCCCCCTTAAAGCTCCGCAGCGACCGGTACGCTTTCACAAATGCATCCTGGGTTATCTCTTCGGCATCTTCGGGCTTCTTTACAATTTTCAGGGCAATATTATAAACCAGCGTTTTATGTTTCTCCACCAAAATTGCATAAGCTGCCGCCTCTCCGTTCAGTACCTTTTCAATATAAAACCCGTCGTCTTTGTTTTGCATTTGTATTAACTGTACTTTATATCTTTATTTACAATAATAAGACGCTGAACAAAATGGATGGTTACAAAACATTACCTGCAATTTACCATAAATTATTTCACAATATGTAACCGGTAAAATATTCATGCGTCATATATGTGAATTCTAACTTAAAAAAATACTATTATGCTTGATTTAACACCTGTTCTGATACTTGGGGTAATATTCGGTTCTGTCGTGATGCTGGTTTACCTTAACATTAGAAAAAAAGAGAGAATGTCTCTCATAGAAAAGGGGGCAGATGCTTCCATATTTGCCCAAAAGCCGGAATCTTCCCCTTCACTTAAATGGGGGATATTTCTAACGGGGCTTGCAATTGGTCTCCTTTTTGGCAATCTGCTCGAGGCATATACTACCATGCGCCACGAGGTAGCCTATTTTTCAATGATATTCCTTTTTGGAGGATTGGGGCTGATTATATATTATTTCATTGAAAAAAAAAGAAAGCCTGAATAAATCATTATATGCATCAGGTTTTAAGCTTTTATCCGGCCTTCTGAAAAAAATCAGAAGGCCGTTTTATACTTCGATCCCAAAAACCCACTCAAAAAAGTTGCATAACCAGAGGTGTATCTAAAAAAGCCTTACTTTTATAGCGTCTTCCGGGAAATATTAAAAATTAAATAACTTTGTGCCCTGAAGATTTTAATTAATATTAAAGCGATCCCCGTATTCAATAAATTCAATTGTCATGTATTATATTGATGTCAAAAAATTATTGCTTAATAAAATGCGGGTTTGTAAATTCAAACATATCTGTTTATTAATGAAAATTCTGTTTTTATTTACCATTATGAGTATTGCAGGAGTTAACCAGGTTTTTCCGGAGAATGACGATCCTTTTTTATGGCTTGAAGAAGTTCACGGAGAAAAAGCCATTCAGTGGGTGGAGGAAACCAACGGAGAAAGCCTCGAATTATTGACAAAGCATCCCAAATATCAGGATATCTTTCAAAAAAACCTGGAAATATATAATTCAAGCGACAGGATCCCTGCTCCTTCTATAAGGGGTGAATTTATTTATAATCTATGGCAGGATGCTGATCATGTAAGAGGCATATGGCGAAGGACAACAAAAGAGAGTTACCTGCGGGGAAATCCTGATTGGGATATTCTTCTTGATCTTGACAAAATGTCTGAAGATGATGGGGTAAACTGGGTATTCAAAGGAGCAAGCGGACTTTTTCCTGATTACTCAAGATTTATGGTATCGCTTTCCAGGGGGGGAGCTGATGCAGTTATTATAAGAGAATTCGATGCAAACAACAAATCCTTTGTTGAAGGCGGGTTCCAATTATCAGAGGCCAAGGGGGGAGTCAGCTGGCTTGATGAAAACAGACTCATTGTATCATCGGACTTTGGTGAAGGAAGCATGACTGCATCAGGCTACCCGCGGCAGGTCAGGATGTGGAAAAGAGGATATCAGGTATCAGATGCAACTGTCATTTTCGAAGGCGGGACAGATGATGTGTCCTCTTTTGGTTATGTCATTAATAAGGCTGAAAATCAGTATGCTATTATCCGCAGGGGAATTACATTTTACACTTCCCATTATCATGTTTTTAAGAATGAACAGGTTCTGAAACTTGATATTCCTGAAGATTCTGACCTGGTTGACATCCTGAACGGCCAGCTAATAATAAACCTTAAATCTGACTGGAAAGTAAGTAATAAGATCTATAACCAGGGGGCCCTTGTTAGTTTAGATTATGCTGATCTGCTGAAGGGACGGCATAATATTAAGCTTATACTTGAACCGGATAAGAACTCAAGCGTAATATCCGCCTCGGCTACTAAAAACAGACTGATAGTCAGCACAATCAGAAATGTGAGTAGTGAGCTGCACTCCTTTGCCTTAAAAAACGGGGAGTGGAGGGCAACCAAAGTCAATGCACCGGAAATGGGGACTATCAGTACCGGTTCCGTTTCAGGGCTTTCGGATGAATATTTCTTCTGGTATCAAAATTTTCTCACACCCTCTTCTTTGTATTTTGCTAATGCCGCAAATAACTCGGTAAAACAGGTGCAGTCCCTTCCCGACTTTTTTAACGCGGACAAATACAGGGTATGGCAACATGAAGCAAAATCGGCAGACGGCACCATGATTCCCTATTTCATTGTAGGGCCTGAAGACATCGAATATAGCGGAATAAACCCAACCCTTTTATATGCATATGGTGGATTTGAGGTATCGATGCTTCCCTCCTACTCTGCCATAACCGGAAATTCCTGGCTTGAACAGGGCGGTGTATACGTACTTGCCAACATAAGGGGAGGCGGGGAATTTGGTCCCCAATGGCATCAGAGCGGACTGAAGGAGAACAGGCAAAGGGTGTTTGATGATTTCCATGCAGTAGCGCAAGACCTCATTGATAAAAAAATCACTTCGCCCGGGCATCTTGGTATACAGGGAGGGAGTAACGGCGGACTGCTTGTTGGGGCTGCATTTACCCAAAGACCTGATCTTTATGGTGCTGTAGTTTGCCAGGTCCCTTTACTGGATATGAAACGCTATCATAAACTTCTGGCTGGTGCAAGCTGGGTGGGTGAGTATGGAAATCCTGATATTCCAGAAGAATGGGAATTTATTAAAAAATATTCTCCCTATCACAACCTGAAAAGAAACCAGGACTATCCTGAAGTATTCTTTACCACATCAACTAGAGACGACAGGGTACATCCCGGGCATGCCAGGAAAATGGTGGCAAAAATGAAAGATATGGGATATAATGTATATTACTATGAAAATCTGGAAGGCGGCCATGCCGGTGCATCAACAAATGAACAGCGGGCAATGACATCTGCACTGGGATTCAGCTTTCTGCTTATGAAACTTAGTAATTAACCTTCCGGCAACCGGTCCTTATATTTTCAGGGAAAATTTGAACTTGTCTTGTATTAGTGGTCAATTCACATTATATTGCAAAAGTAAAGTAAAAGAAATTACTGGTATGAAGTTATTTTGACAATCATAATTTCAAATATTATTTTCGACTCATTTGTCAACCAAAACTCTTTTATTATGAAAAAATTTATTTCCTCATTTAGTGGATTGATTCTCTTTGCTTTTATGTTAATGGCAAATGCAACTGAGACTGACAATCCCCTAATCGGGACATGGAGCTTTAATGTAAGCCAGGCTCCGTGGGAATACAGCAGGGGCAAAGTGGTGTTTGAAAAAGACAAAAATGATATTTTAGCCGGCAAAATAATTTTCAGTAGTGGAGCAGAACTTGCTATTCCAAGAATTACAGTAAAAGATAATAGATTGACATTTGAGGTGATAATCGATGGTTACAGTACAAAAACCACCGCTACAATTAAAGATGATTGCCTTAGTGGTTATGTTGAAACCTATGAGGGGAATATGCCCTTTTCCGCAAATAAAAATGTGCCGGAAGATTAACTTTAATATTCTATTTTTCTCAACCACATAATCATTAATGCCATTTCCGCACTACAAACAGCCTGATGCCATGGATTGCGGCCCTACATGCCTTCGTATGGTAGCTGCATTTTACGGCAAGCATTATAAACTAGATACCCTGCGTGAACGCAGCTATATTTCACGTGAAGGTGTGAGTTTGCTTGGAATAGCCCAGGCAGCTGAAAGCATTGGTTTCCGGACCATGGGAGTAAAACTTACTCCGGATCAGCTTATAAGTGAAGCACCGTTACCGGCCATAATTCACTGGCAACAGGATCACTTTGTTGTCCTTTACAAGATCAAAGGAAAAAAAGGAAAGGAGATATTTCATGTTGCTGACCCGGGTGGCGGACTGGTACGGTTTAGCAGGGAGGAATTCATGCGTTGCTGGGCTTCTACCTCTGAAAAAGGAGAAGTTATGGGAGTTGCTTTGATTCTTGAGCCAGGCAAGGACTTTTATAAAACCCGGGATGAAGGCAGGGATAAAACCAATTTCCGGTTTCTCTTTTCTTATCTCACACCCTACCGAAAACTTATTATCCAGTTGTTTCTGGGACTTATCCTGGGAAGCCTGTTACAGCTGGTTTTCCCATTCCTGACTCAAAGCATTGTCGATCATGGTATCGGCACCCAGAATATAAGCTTTATCTATCTTGTTCTGATTGCACAGCTGGTTCTGACACTCAGCAGAGCCTCGGTGGATTTTGTAAGAAACTGGATTCTGCTTCATATTGGAGCCAGGGTGAATATTTCACTTATCTCCGATTTCCTGGCAAAGCTTATGCGGCTGCCAATGAAATTTTTTGACACCAAACTAACCGGTGACATGCTGCAAAGGATTGGTGATCATCGCCGCATTGAATCATTCCTCACCGGAACAACACTCAATATACTTTTTTCCCTGGTCAGCCTGGTCATTTTCGGTCTGGTTTTGCTTTATTACAACCTGCTTATTTTTGCAATATTTCTTACGGGCAGCTTCCTGTACGGACTATGGGTCTACATTTTCCTGAAACGCAGAGCTGAGCTGGACCACCGCAAATTCGCACAGATGTCAACCCACCAGAGTAACCTGATCCAGCTTATACAGGGAATGCAGGAGATCAAACTCCAAAATTGCGAACAGCAAAAAAGATGGGAATGGGAAGCCATACAAGCCAGATTATTCAGGATTGGCATTAAAGGACTGGCTCTCAGACAATATCAGCAATCCGGGGCACTGGTAATAAATGAAGTTAAAAACATTCTTATAACTGTGATTGCAGCAAAAGCAGTTATAGACGGCACAATGACACTAGGAATGATGCTTGCCGTTCAATACATTATCGGTCAGCTAAACAGTCCAATCGAACAATTGATAAACTTTATCAACACCACCCAGGACGCAAAAATCAGCCTGGAAAGGCTGGGTGAAATACACGACAGGGAAGATGAGGAAGATCCTGAAACTGATAGATTACAGGAGATCCCTGAAAAATCGGGGATAAATGTAAAAGACCTTTCTTTCCGGTATGAAGGTCCGGAATCAGAACTCGTGCTTGACAATATTACAATGTCAATACCCCCCGGCAAGCAAACAGCTATTGTTGGAACTTCAGGAAGTGGCAAGACAACCCTGATAAAGCTTCTGCTTGGGTTTTACCCCCCTGCAAAAGGCAAAATATACCTGGGCAGCAACCAGCTAAACTCCTACAGTCTTCGTCAATGGCGCAGGAATTGCGGAGTCGTGATGCAGGATGGCTACCTGTTTTCCGATACTATTGCCAATAATATTGCTCCCGGGGCAGAACGTATTGACAAGAACAAATTATTGCATTCAGTCAGAGTTGCCAATATTGACAGTTTCATTGAAAGCCTGCCCCTGAGATTCAACACCAGGATAGGCAGCGACGGTCATGGACTGAGCCAGGGTCAGAAACAACGCTTACTGATTGCAAGAGCGGTCTACAAGGATCCTGAATATATTTTTTTTGATGAAGCAACAAATTCTCTTGATGCCAACAATGAAAAGGAGATTTTAAAAAATCTCCATGAGTTTTTCAGGGGTCGTACAGTTATTGTGGTGGCCCACCGCCTCAGCACAGTGAAAAATGCAGACCAGATAATTGTTATTGAAAAGGGCAGAATAATTGAATCGGGCTCTCATGAAGAACTGATATCAAATAAAGGTGCCTATTATACACTTGTTAAAAATCAACTTGAATTATAATAAATAAAAATTATGGTTGTATCTTAGAACATAAAAATGTATAAAAAGTATATTTACAAGGTATCTTTACATTTTTATTACTGATGAAAAAACCCGAAACAACCGAAAATAGGGAAAAGTCCCAACGTCCGGAAAACATTAATCTGCGATCAGATGAGGTGAAGGAAATTCTTGGCAAACCTCCGGGCTGGCTGGTGCGATGGGGCACAAGCATTCTTTTTATCGTTATAATTATTGTTCTTACAGGCAGTGGTTTTTTCAGCTACCCCGATCTTGTCAGGGCCCCGGTAATTATTACCAAAGAAAATCCGCCTGCGATCCTGATCGCGAGGTCTCCGGGCAAGGCTGAAGCAATATTTCATCCTGATGGTGCAAGGGTTAACAAATCAGATACACTTGCTGTAATAGAAAACCCGGCAAGATATAATGATATTTTCCGTCTTGGCAATTTTATCCGGTTACTAAACCAGAGTTTATTTTCCGATGCTGATCTTTCAAAATTATCTATTCCCGGCGACATGGTTCTGGGAGAAGTTCAGCCAGCTTTCAATGATTTTACCACTTCCTTTTATGATTACCGGATATTCATAAGCCAGGATTTTTATGAAAAAAAGATTTCTGCACTCACAGGAGAGCTAAATGAATACATCAACTACCGGAAAAATCTTGAACGACAAAGGGCTCTGGCTTTAAGGGAATTAAGGTTAAGTAAAAATCAGTTTAACAGGGATTCACTGTTATTTACTTCAAATGTAATATCGCAATCAGAATTTGAGCAAGCCCAGGCTTTTTTATTAAATACTGAAAAGAGACTGGAAGATGCCGTATTGAAGCTTTCAGATGCAAGTATCACCATTGCCCGGCTTAAAAGAAACATTGCCGATACCAGACTGGAAAAGGAAGAAAAAAATCAAACGCTTACCAATGCCCTTGTCAATTCATTAAGACAGATGGAAAGCTCCCTTGGAGCATGGGAAAACAGGTATCTGCTGATTGCCCCGGCTTCGGGCATACTAAATTATCTCTCAGTATGGAGCAACCTTCAGGAACTTACTGCCGGTGAAGCAGTTTTTTCAATAGTGCCTGAAGATATGGGAAACTTGCACGCACGCATTATCCTGCCATTCAGGGGTGCAGGTAAAGTGAGACCCGGACAGAGGGTTAATATCAAACTTGATGGTTATCCCTATATGGAATTTGGTATGGTAGAAGGGCGTGTACATTCAGTATCAGGCGGACCTGTGGAGAAGGGTTTCCCTGCTGTTATATCTCTTTCCAAAGGTGCTGTTACCTCTTTTGGATACGAACTTGAAGTGATACGGGAATTATCCGGAACAGCAGAAGTATCAACTGATGAACTAAGCCTTCTTGCAAGGTTATTTCATCCCTTCAGGCATATTATAAAAAACAGGACCATAACAAGAATTTAGTTTTAACCCGTAATTATAAATAACCTTAACAGAACTATAAAAAACCTTTTATCATGAAAACAATTTCAAGAAGAAGATTTATACAGACCTCAGTTGCCGGAGCAGCAGCTTTTTCTGTAATTCCTCTTATTAAAAGCTGCAAAACTTCACCAAATGATATTATAAGGCTTGGCTTCATAGGATTAGGTCAGCAGGGTATTGGACTAATGAGAGGCTTCAACTCTATTCCGGGGGTACAGGTAGTTGCCGGGGCGGATGTTTATGGTATAAAACGTGAAAGGTTCAAAAAACTTATGGACCAGCACTATGACAGCATTGGCGAGAATGTCATGGTGACCACCCATGAAAGCTACCATGAAATACTGGACAACAGATACATAGATGGAGTAGTAATTTCCACACCTGATCACTGGCACGCTCTTAACGCAATTGATGCGTGTAAAGCAGGCAAAGATATATATTTGGAAAAACCCCTTACATTTACCATTAAAGAGGGTGTTGAAGTGGTAAATGCAGTCCGCGAAAACAATCGTATACTGGCAGTTGGAAGTCAGCAGAGATCAGATAAGAATTTCCATCATGCTGTAGCAATGGTGAGAGCAGGGAAGATAGGCAAACTTGACAGGATATACGCTTATGCGGGTGACTTTCCTGCACCATACGATCTGCCAGAGGTTACGGTACCCCGGGATCTGAACTGGGATCTATGGCTGGGGCCCAATCCCTATGTTCATTATAACCCCAGGCTTAACCCGCCAATATCGCTTGATCCTCCAAAAAATGAAACATTCTGGGCTGAGTGGAGATACTTCAAGGAAACCGGGGGCGGTTACATTACTGACTGGGGTGCTCATAATTTCGATATTGCACAATGGGGACTGGGTGAAGATGACGGGGGACCGGTTGAAATTATACCGCCCGGATATCAAGGAACCGAATACCTGACCTATGTTTATAGAAACGGTGTGAAAGTAACGAACCAGCCATACGATGATGCCTCGACAAGAGGGATAAAATTTTGGGGAGATGACGGATGGATAGAAGTTGCCCGTGGTCATTATGATTCATCCGATAATGCAATTTTCCCTGAAGATGAGGAGTTGAGGGGGCATGGCGGACTGCCTTATGAAACAGCTGTTCCCCACCTGGAAGATTTCATCATTTCTATGAGAAACCGGACAGAACCCGTGGTTCCCGTTGAGATAGGTCACCGAACCTGTACAACCTGTATTTTAGGTAACATTGCATATGAATTGGGCAGGCCGGTGAACTGGGATCCTGAAAGACATTTTTTCGAACATGATGCAGAGGCTCAGGAGTATTATCACAGGGAATACCGGAATGGATACACACTCTGAAAATAACGGAACAAACAGAATTTATTAAACCAATAACATATAATCAAAAACGAAAAACGCTATGACTAGTATTTCAAGACGCCGGTTTATCCGGAAATCATTTGCCGGTGCTGCCGCCCTTTCTTTTCTTCCACTGGTAAAAAGTTGCTCGGCACCTCCCAGCGACGTGATCAGGCTGGGCTTTATCGGGCTGGGCAGACAAGCCATGTATCTCATGAATGGATTCAGCCAGATGGAGGGAGTTCAGATTGTTGCAGGAGCTGATGTTTATGGAGTCAAACGCAGGAGATTTGAAATGCTCCTAAATGATTTCTATAAAGAAAAAAATCAGAATGTTAAAATAGATACTTATGAGCACTACCATCAGATTCTTAACCGCAACGATATTGACGGGGTTGTCATATCCACGCCCGATCACTGGCACGGAATAATGGGAGTTGAATCCTGTGAGGCAGGAAAGGATATTTACATGGAGAAACCTCTTACCTTCACAATTAAAGAAGGTGTTGAACTTGTAAAAGCAGTTAGGAATAATAATGTTATTTTAGCTACAGGCAGCCAGCAACGCTCTGACAGTAACTTTCAGCATGCAGTCAACATGGTACAAAATGGATCATTGGGCAGGATTGAAAAAATATTTGCACATGTTGGCGGACCACCCGTTCCATACAACCTGCAGGAGGAACCTTTACCCGACGACCTTAACTGGGATCTCTGGCTCGGACCAAATCCCTATGTACATTATAATCACGAGCTAAATCCGCCAATATCTCTTGACCCTCTTGTTAATGAACAGCTATGGGGGGCATGGAGATGGTACAAGGAGATGGGAGGAGGTTTCACTACCGACTGGGGTGCACATATGTTTGATATTGCACAGTGGGCCGCAGGCAAGGATGATAGCGGACCGGTACGGATTATTCCTGCCGGGTATAATGATTATAAGTTCCTGACTTTTGAATATGCCGATGGTTTGATCATGACCGAGGAACCATTCAATGAAGCCGGGAGCAGGGGTGTTAAATTCGTTGGGGAAGATGGCTGGATAGAAGTCAGTCGCGGACATTATGAAGCTTCAGACCCCTCATTAATGCCAGTAGAGGCAAAAGAGAGAGATGAAACTGTGGATTATGAAACAGGTATTCCTCACCTTGTTGACTTCATTGAATCAATGCGAAGCCGAAAAGATCCAATTGCACCTGTTGAAGTCGGTCACCGAACATGTACAACCTGCACCCTGGGGAATATTGCATATGAACTGGGAAGGCCGGTAGAGTGGGATCCTGCAAGGGAATATTTCGTCAATGATGCTGAAGCAGAAAAATTCTACCACCGGGATTATCGTGCCGGTTATAAAATTTAACAATCAATCATAATATAACATAACCATAAATCCTTTATGGTTATGTTATATTATTTCCAAGTACCTGAAAGTTATGGGCACGGCAATTGCACGTCAAGTATTTACCTTAGGAGAAGTGGTTTACGATATCATCTTTAAAAATGGTCAGCCGGTAGCAGCAAAACCGGGTGGATCAATGTTGAACTCAGCAATATCAATTGGAAGAAGCGGACTGCCGGTCAGTTTTATCGGAACCTGCGGGCATGATCAGGTTGGCTCATTAATATCCGGCTTCCTTAACGAAAACAAAGTAGACACATCTTTTTTGCTCCATGAAGACTCCCCCTCCATTATAGCACTGGCCTTTCTGGATGACAAAAACAATGCCTCCTACTCCTTTTATAAAGTTGAAAAGCCTCCTGAGCAACCTGCTCTGCCAGACATAGGTCCACTTGACGTGGTTTTATTCGGCTCGTTTTACTCCATCGCCCCTTCAACAAGAAATACCGCGACAGAGTTGAGAGAAACAGCTGCACGTCAGGATGCCCTTATTATATACGATCCTAATTTCCGCGACTCCCATATTCAGGCACTTCCGGAAGTAAAATGCTTTATTAAGGAGAATGCTGCCAGCTCCAGTATAGTGAGGGGCTCTGACGAGGATTTTAAAATCATCTTTGGAACCGATTCGGCTTTATCAACATGGAAATTACCCTGTTTTAAAAATTGCAGTGCACTGATTTATACCCGTTCCTCCAAAGGAGTGGATCTGCATACCCCGGGATTGAAAAAGCACTATCCCGTACCTGCAATTAATCCCTTGAGCACAATTGGTGCAGGAGACTCGTTTAATGCAGGTATCATTGTATCTATGCTCGAAAACAATATAAACAGGTATAACATCGATAACTGCTCAGAAGAGGTGTGGGACAGTATCATTGAAAAGGGAATAAGCTTCTCTTCTGCCGTTTGCCTTAGCTACGACAATTATATAGCCGGACCATGAGGTTCCTGCTGGTTTAAGGCTGTTTTTTTTGTCAGGATTATTACTCATGGACTAGGTCCGCATAAAAATGTAATCAAATTAATTATCTTTGCATCTAACCCGGATAGTTGAATTAGTCAATATTCACAAGTAAAATATGAATAGGCACCACGCATTGACTATTGCCAGCTTATTTAAATTTTTAATAATCAGTTTATGAGCCAGGGTCCGGTTTACAACAGTAAACACCTGGTCCGGGCACAAAGGATCTTAATTATTTAGTTTGTAGCCAGAAATGATAAAAATTACATTCCCCGATAATTCAACACGAGAATACCCTAAAGGCATCACCGGATTGGAAATAGCAAAATCCCTGAGCAACAGCCTCGCAAAAGAAGTACTGTCAGTAACCGTAAACGATGAAGTGTATGACCTGACAAGGCCAATTAACAATGATGCATCCATAAAATTCAACAAATGGGAGGATGAGGAAGGGATGGATACCTTCTGGCATTCCTCTGCACACCTTATGGCAGATGCGCTTGAATCTCTTTATCCCGGTATAAAACTGGGTATAGGACCTTCAATAGAAAACGGGTTTTACTATGATGTTGACCCGGGTGACGACAGAACAATCTCAGAAGATGACCTTCCGGCCATCGAGAAAAAAATGAAAGAGATTGCCAGTCAAAAAAAGCCGTATGTAAGGAAAGAAATTCCAAAAAAGGAGGCTCTGGATTACTATTCTGATAAAGGTGATGAATATAAAGTAGAGTTACTTGAGGATTTGGAAGACGGAACTATTTCCTTTTATACACATGGCAATTTCACGGATCTTTGCCGGGGGCCGCATCTGCCCCATACCGGATACATAAAAGCATTTAAACTGCTCAACATTGCTGGGGCATACTGGAGAGGCAGCGAAAGAAATAAACAACTTACCAGAATATATGGCGTTAGCTTTCCAAAACAAAAGCTGCTGGAAGAACATCTTTTAATGCTTGAAAAAGCAAAAGAAAGGGATCACAGGAAAATTGGAAAGGAGCTGGAGCTGTTCACCTTTTCGCAGAATGTCGGCTCAGGTTTACCACTCTGGTTGCCCAAGGGGGCCCAGCTAAGGGAAAGGCTCGAGAATTTCCTCAAACAGCTACAAAGGGAGCATGGGTATGAACAGGTGATCACACCGCATATCGGACAAAAAGAGCTTTATATCACTTCCGGACATTATGCTAAATACGGAGAGTCCTCTTTTAAACCAATAAGTACACCAACCGAAGGTGAGGAGTTTTTGCTCAAGCCCATGAATTGTCCACATCATTGTGAGATTTACAAATTCAAGCCCCGCTCCTACAAAGACCTTCCGGTAAGACTGGCAGAGTTCGGTACAGTATACAGGTACGAACAAAGCGGTGAATTGCACGGACTCACAAGAGTCAGGGGATTCACCCAGGATGACGCTCATATTTTCTGTCGTCCCGATCAGTTAAAAGAGGAGTTCATCAAGGTTATAGATATTATATTTATAATTTTCCGTGCACTTGCTTTTAAAGATTTTCTCGTACAGATATCCCTTCGTGATCCCGGTGACAAGGAAAAATATATAGGCAGCGACGAAAACTGGGAGAAAGCCGAACAGGCGATAGTAGAGGCTACCAAAGAAAAAGGACTGGAAGCCAGGGTTGAATACGGGGAAGCAGCATTTTACGGACCTAAGCTGGACTTTCTGGTTAAAGATGTACTTGGCAGAAAGTGGCAACTGGGAACCATTCAGGTGGATTATAATCTTCCCGAGAGGTTTGATCTTGAATATACCGGTTCGGACAATCAAAAACACCGGCCTGTCATGATACACAGGGCACCTTTTGGCTCAATGGAAAGATTTGTGGCAATACTTACTGAACATACTGCCGGGAAATTCCCCTTATGGCTGACACCAGACCAGGTTGTGATACTGCCAATCAGTGAAAAAGTACATAATTATGCTGAAAAAGTTTTAAATTTCCTAAATAATTGCGATATTCGCGCCCTGATTGATTTAAGGAGTGAAAAAATAGGTAAGAAGATAAGGGATAATGAGTTGAAACGTATCCCGTACCTGCTTATAGTTGGTGAAAAAGAGGTTGAAAACAATACTGTTTCAGTAAGAAAACAGGGAGAAGGAGACAAAGGTTCCATGAATCTGGAAGAATTTACTAACTTTGTAAATAAGGAAATTAAAAACCAACTTGAAAGTATCAAGAAATAAATATATTACTAATTAAAAGAAGGAGGGCTGAAACATAGCATTACAAAGATTCTCAAGAGGACCAAGAAGGCAACTCAGACAGGAACCAAAACACAAGATTAATCATTATATTAAGGCCAGAATGGTTCGCCTGGTTGGTGATAATATTGAAAATCCAAGTGTTGTTCCTTTATCAGAAGCCATGAAATTAGCAGATCAAATGGAACTTGATCTGGTTGAGATTTCACCAAATGCCGATCCCCCGGTCTGCAAGATCATTGATTATCAAAAATTTCTTTATCAACAAAAGAAAAAACAAAAAGAGATCAAGGCTAAAACTGTAAAAGTTACAGTGAAGGAGATCCGTTTTGGACCAAATACCGATGAGCATGATTTTATTTTCAAGCTTAACCATGCCAAGAAATTTCTTTCAGAAGGGTCTAAAATAAAAGCTTTTGTGTTCTTTAAGGGAAGAACAATACTATTCAAGGAAAAGGGGGAGATTTTACTTTTAAGGTTCGCCCAGGAACTGGAAGACTATGGTAAGGTGGAACAACTCCCAAAACTTGAAGGAAAGAGGATGACTATGTTTATAACACCAAAACCCGCAACTAAAAAAAAATAGTAACCAAGTAAATTGAATATTGTAATGCCTAAAATGAAAACTAACTCGGGAGCAAAAAAACGTTTTGTGCTTACCGGGACAGGAAAGCTAAAAAGAAAGCACGCCTTTAAAAGTCATATACTTACCAAAAAATCGACCAAAAGGAAGAGGAATCTTACTTATTTCACCCTGGTAAGCAAACCGGACGAAAAGAATATTCGGCTTTTGCTGGCGATGAAATAAATATTGATCTGACATGTCAATCAGAGTACGCAATGCAATTCATTTAAGCATAAATCGTTTTTTGACATGCGTATCAATAAAGACGAGGTTTGCCGGATACTAGTAAAGCATTGTTTAATGAGCTTTTATGAAAAGCCATAGATCGCGGACCAACGTTAATTAATAGTTATAAACCAGAGTGTTTCAGCCAAAAAGAGTTCGAAAACCGAACCGCTGAACATTCATAATAAACAAAAAAATGCCCAGATCAGTAAATGCTGTAGCATCCAGACAAAAAAGAAAAAAGGTGCTTAAGCAAGCCAAAGGTTATTTTGGCAGGAGAAAAAATGTCTATACAGTAGCAAAAAATGCTATTGAAAAAGGTATGCAGTATGCATATCGTGACCGGAAAAAGAAAAAAATCGCTTTCAGGGGTTTATGGATACAACGGATTAATGCCGCGGTACGTGAGCACGGATTGTCCTATTCACAATTTATTGGGGCCCTGAATAAAAAAGGGATTGAACTAAACCGTAAGGTTTTGGCCGATCTGGCAATGAACCATCCCGAGGCTTTCAAAGCAGTGGTAGACACTTTAAAAAAGTAATTGATCACTTCCAGGAACCTGAATATTATCGGGTTACTAATTTTCATAACTTTTATATGCCGGATTGTTAAGTTTAAATAGAGCTTGATTTCCTGGAATTAATAACACCCTTTATATCAGGCACTGCAACAAAAACTCTCAGACATTCAGGAAAAACATTTATAAGCCATCTCTAATTATTTTTATGGGACGGCTTTTTTTGTGAATCAGGATACCGGAAATTGATCCGGATAACCTTAAAAATGCGGGAACCTGATCTGATAATTTGTTTTTTAAATTAAATATTTACTGATGAAGATAGCAATAATCGGTTACGGGAAAATGGGCAGGGAAATCGAGACTTCTGCCATAAATAAAGGACATGAAATCATCCTTAAAGTGGATATGGATAATATTCACGAGCTTAATTCAGATCTGTTCAAAAAAGCAGAAGTGGCAGTTGAGTTTACCACACCCGGTACAGCATTTGACAACATTCAGGCCTGTTTTAATGCAGGTGTGCCTGTAGTGTGCGGAACAACCGGATGGACAGATAAATTAAATTCAATAGAACAAATATGTCTTGAAAAAAAACAGACTTTTTTTTATGCTTCAAACTTCAGTATCGGGGTAAACATATTATTTAAACTTAACCGCCGGCTTGCAGAGGTAATGAATAAGTTTCCGGAATATGATATAAATATTTCGGAAGTTCATCATATACATAAAAAAGATGCTCCTAGTGGAACCGCAATCACTTTAGCAGAAGATATCCTGCAAAGAATTGAAAGGAAAACCAGCTGGAAGAATGAAGCAACAGGGAAACGGGACGTTCTCGCGGTTTTATCAGAAAGAGAGGGAGAGGTTCCCGGAACTCATGTTATTTCCTGCAAGTCCCCCTTTGATATTTTGGAGATTAGTCACCAGGCCCTGAACCGAAGTGTTTTTGCCTCCGGAGTTGTAATGGCAGCAGAATTCATTTATGATAAAACTGGGGTTTATAAAATGGATGATTTACTTGACATTTAGAATAACTTAACATAATAAATGAGAATCTGTTTCAATAAACACCCCAGGTCCGTTTATTTGATATGCACCATTTTTATATTGTTTTATGTTCTGTGGGTGGTGTGGCTGGATAATCTTTGGTTGCTGCCCGGGGCACTTATCATTTTTGATCATTTTATAACCAAAAAGATCAACTGGCTTTTCTGGAAAAAAAAGGGCCTTATCCAGAACAAGTATATTATTGAAGCAATAGATGCAATAGTATTTGGAGTTGTTGTCGCATCATTTATTAAAATATTTTTTCTGGAAGCCTACACAATACCTACATCTTCAATGGAAGGATCATTGCTTGCAGGTGATTATATCTTTGTCAGCAAAATCAGTTACGGTCCCAGGCTTCCCAAAACTCCCCTGTCACTTCCTTTTTCCGGGCATACACTGCCCTTTACAAAAAACATCCCATCCTATCTGGAGTGGATAAGGATGCCCTATAAAAGGCTTGCCGGTTTCTCCTCTGTTAATAATGATGACGTAATAGTATTTAACTTCCCTGAAGGGGATACTGTGGTGGTCGGGTATCCGGATCAGAGTTATTACGCACTTTTGCGGCAATACGGCAGAAAAAATATACAGGATAAATTTGACCTGGCATCAAGGCCAGTAGATAAAAGGGATAATTATATCAAACGGTGCATCGGTATCCCCGGCGATACTTTAAGAATTAGTAGAGGAAGGGTTTTTGTAAACGGGGTTGCCAGAGATGTAACCGAAAACATTAAATTTGACTATTTTGTTCATACAGATGGATCTCTGATTGATGATGAGCAATTCACGGCAATGAAAATAGCAGATCATGAAAGAAAATATAATGCTGACCGTTCACTTTATGAATTATCCCTGACAAATGAGCTTGCAGAAAAAATATCTGAACTCCCCAATGTTCTGTCGGTTAACCGTTATGAAAACATAAATCCATACTCAGGAATACACACCATTTTCCCCTTTCATCAACACTACGCCTGGAATGAAGATAATTTCGGACCGCTTCTAATTCCCGGAAAGGGCATGGAAGTTAAGCTAACCGTCAGTAATCTCCCTCTTTACTACCGAATGATAACTGTTTATGAGAAGAATGACCTGGAGATCAAAAATAATGAGATATTTATTAACGGGTCAAAGGTTGTATCTTACCAGTTTAAAATGAATTATTATTTCGTATTGGGAGATAACCGTCATAATTCTGCCGATTCAAGGTTCTGGGGTTTTGTGCCGGAAAACCATATTGTTGGTAAAGCAGTAAGAATATGGCTTTCTTTAGATAAAACCAGAAAGTTCCCTGAAAATATCAAGTGGGAACGAATATTTAAAACCATTAATTAACTTTACGCTCATTACAAACAAATTAATTCCTTCGATGGACTTTCTAAAAAAACATGCAGACTGGATAAAGTTTGGTATTACTACCCTTGCTTATTTACTATGGGTGATATGGATGGGTAATTACTGGTTTCTCCTGGGAATACCGGTTATTTACGATATTTATATCAGTAAAAAAGTGAACTGGTCCTTCTGGAAAAAACGTGAAGGAAAAAACAGTGCATTTATCGAATGGCTGGATGCACTGATATATGCAGTTATTGCTGTTACCTTCATTAATATTTTCTTTTTTCAGAATTATAAGATTCCGACCGGATCAATGGAAAAGGAGCTGCTTATCGGAGACCACCTTTTTGTAAGCAAGCTGAGCTATGGCCCCAGATTACCCAATACACCCTTATCTTTCCCTTTTGCTCACAACATACTCCCCCTTACTCAATTTACAAAATCATATGTTGAATGGATCAGCTGGCCACACAAAAGGCTTGCCGGAATTACCGAGATAGATAATAACCATATTGTGGTTTTTAACTTCCCTGAAGGTGATACTGTAATACTTGAAATGCAGGCACAAAGTTATTATGCTGTTTTGCGGCAAGTTGCAAACCAACTTTATGAGAGGGATTTACACGGCGAAACAGAAATATCAGGTTATGAGCACTATGAATCTGCAGCCAGAAATTATCTTGAAGAAAATTACAGGATAACAGGCAGGCCGGTAGATAAAAGGGATAATTATATTAAACGGTGTGTAGCCACACCAGGCGACACTTTTGAAATAATTAACGGCGAAGTATTTATAAATGGGCAATCCTCGGACAACGAGCTGGATAACCTCCAGCACCAGTATATCGTCCGCACAGACGGGGCACCTTTAAATATGAGATCACTGGACAGGCTTGACATATACAGGGATGATGTCATTAATTATTCCTCATCTGAATATTACATTACCCTGACTAAAGCTAACGCTGAAACAATATCAGGTTTCAGGAACGTGACATCAGTGGAAAGATGGGAGAACAGGCCCGGCAATTTTAACAAGGGGGTGTTTCCTCATGATTCGGAATATCCCTGGAATGAAGACAACATGGGACCAATGGTCATACCCGCGAAAGGGGAAACCGTAACTGTCACCAAAAATAACATTTCATTCTACAAAAGAATAATTGAAGCATATGAACAGAACACCCTGGAGGTTAGTGATGACCATATAATAATTAATGGTGAAGTTACAGATACATATACTTTCCAGATGGATTATTATTTTATGGTTGGTGATAACAGGCACAATTCTCTTGATTCAAGGTTCTGGGGATTCGTACCAAAAGACCATGTTGTAGGCCGTCCCCAGTTTATCTGGCTCTCTTTGGACAGGACCCGTTCGGGACTCAGAAAAATACGCTGGAACCGATTGTTTTCAGGTACGGGATAATTTAAATCTAAGAAAGCTTATACCTGCATATTATCTGCCAGGTATCAAAAGCCCCCCGTCACGGCCCGCAATTAAAAAAATGGGAAAAACCCGCAAGCGGATCTTTCCCATTTAAGTCATCCCGTATTACACCTGATCAATAAGGCTTACCTGTCCCCTGAAGCAGCCAGAATTTAGACCATGCACTGTTGTTACCATCAGGTGCAGTGAATACAGTGGTCTCAAGGTTATTGATAGCTGCCTGGGCATTATCATAGTTAAGGGTTATTTCATCATTAAAATGATAATAAAACCGCAGGGGAACTGCCTGCCTGGAAGCTGCCGCACCTGTTTCCAAAACAGGTAATCCGGTTCTGCGGTAATCGAACCAGGCCTCAGCTGCAGCCGACCAGCTTGCTATCCATTTCTGCTCAATGATTTCCTCAAGTCCGCCATAAGGCGCTCCTGCAATATAGTCATCGAACTCACCTCCAACACCCCAGGCATTAAGGGACTGCCTGACACCTTCATTATAATGTGTTTCAGCATCTCCAGTGATCCAGCCCTTTAGTGCAGCTTCAGAGAGAATAAAGTGCACCTCTGACGCGGACATCATTCGTGATAACAACAACGGTCCGGCAACATCCTTGTATATGTCATTTAACTGGGATGCATGAGGGTTATAAGTTCCCTGACCAAGGTTTGGATTTAAATTATAAGTGGATGCTCCGGCTATTGCAGGAGGAAGGCCCACATACTCTTCATCATAATTCAGTGGATCTCCACCATCAGAAAGATACCGGTCAACTATATTTTGTCCGATATACCGCTTACCATCAACTATTTCATCCCTGTCGGGACTGGCAGGATCCAGCTCAAGCGGTATCTCAATCTTATTGGCCCATACTCCAAGTCTGGGGTCATTCAGTGCCTGCAGGGCTTCCACCAGGGTGGCACACATCTTTAGCCTGCTATACTGGCCCCTTAAGAGATCAGCCTCGAAAGCAAGGTTGGTTGGCCAGGAATTTGCCGGGGAGGAACCAATGTATCCCATGTTGGCATCATCATTATGACTGGATATTAAGGGATAATCAGATGGGTTATCATAAATATTGCTTATCCCCTGCGCTGAGATAGAAGGCTCCTTTTCGGAAATCCTCATATAATACCTTAGTGCAAGGGAGTTGGCAAACTTTCTCCATTGTGCTGCATTTCCCCTGAACAATGGATCCTGGGAAGGCATTATGCCCTGGTAATCACCCTGGTTTTTGGATAACAGGGTATTGGCTGCTTCCAGGTCGGCAAGTATTCCAAGATAGATATCCCTCTGGGAGTCAAATACCGGGCTGAAAAAATCACTTCCCTGCCCCCCCTTTAATGCCTCGGTATAAGGTGCATCACCATAAAGGTCGGCTATAAGCCCGAAAGTATATGCCTTCATCACCTTGGCTGCTCCCTGGTGAAATTCAAGATCCCTGTCGACGGCCTTGTTATATAACTCATTAACATCTCTTAAGATATTGTAATAGGTGCGCCAGCTCTTGCTATTATCATCCCACTCATAGCGGTTATGACCACCGGCCCATCCGTCTTTCTGGGTATGCTGCATAACACCGGCAATATCGCCAAATCCGTGACCCACAACATTCAGCCCCACGCTGGTAATTATTGTACCAATTAACAGATTAGGATCGGCCTTTTGCGGATCAACGCCATTGGGATTGATATTGATCTCTTCAAGGTCATGGCACGAAACAGAAAAAATGAGTACCAGGGCCAGAAGTGTTTTAAAGCTATTTTTTATTCTATACATAATTTTAATTTTTTAGTTTCTAAAAATTAAGGCCTAATCTAAAACCAATG
>SLPB01000120.1 GCA_007132225.1 Bacteroidales bacterium
ATCAACATTTTAATTACTTTTACCATCATAATTATGCCCGGGTGGTGGAATTGGTAGACACGCAGGACTTAAAATCCTGTGGCCATTGCGGCCGTGCGGGTTCAATTCCCGCTCCGGGTACTCAAAACCCCTTGTAATCATTAGACTGCAAGGGGTTTTGTTTTTGGCGGGATACATGCAAAAGCCGCGTGCAGTAATTAGACTGCACGCGGCTTTTTTCTGGATATTGTTGACTAAATTTACATGATAAATAACTCAGATCATGCATCATAATTTATCTGGATTACGAAAAGAATATAGTGTTCAAGACCTGTCAGAAGAGAAGGTTAACCCCTCTCCTGTTGTTCAGTTCAGGCATTGGTTTGATGAGGCAGTCAATGCAGCTGTAAACGAACCTACTGCCATGACACTGGCCACTGCCGACCCGGAAGGTCATCCTTCGGCCAGAATTGTATTGCTTAAAGACTTTTCAGCAGAAGGATTATCATTTTACTCAAATTATGAAAGTAAGAAAGGCCAGCAATTAACTCATAATCCAAATGCTGCTCTGGTTTTTTTCTGGCCCGAGCTGGAAAGACAGGTACGTTTAGAGGGCAAGGTGAATATACTTCCTTCCGGTGAGTCAGATTCATATTTCAGCACACGCCCTTATGAAAGCAAAATTGGTGCATGGGCCTCCAGGCAAAGCAGTGAGCTCTCTTCGAGGGAATCACTAAAAAACAAGGTTGATGAATTTACCAGCCGGTTTAAAGACCAAACTATTCCCCGTCCCCCCTTCTGGGGAGGCTACCGGTTTGTTCCCCACCTTATCGAATTCTGGCAGGGGCGGCCAGGCCGGCTGCATGACAGGATACAATACAGATTGCAGGACAACAAATGGAATATCTCCAGGCTTTCTCCATAAAATGAGTCTCACCTTAAGAGTTAAAAACCTAATAATATAATCTGCAAATTACAAAACAGCTTTTTGGATTTTTCTTATTGCCTCCGCAAATTTCATCATGTCATCCTTGCTGCCCAGCATAGAATTTTGCATTATCCATACAGCCTCATCATAACAGGCCTTTTCGGTAACCGGACAACTGACTTCAGAATAATCAACCTCGTCGGGAATGGCATAGCACATAAAATTCTTTTCCTGGAAGAGAGGTTGTTTATAAAGTGGGTAAGGATATCCCATAAAACAAGGCACGCCTTCTGCTGCAAGCATCTCCGAAAATTCCTTCTTGGGAAGGTCATTAAACTTTGTCCGGTCATACTTAAAGATGTATATATGATAACTGTGCAGGGTCTCTCCCAGGCCACGGGCAAGGGGAGTTATCCCGTCTATTTCTTTAAGTAGGGAGTTCAGGTAAAGACCATTTTCATTACGCTTCCTGGTCTGTTCTTCCAGTCTTTTCAACTGATTTAAAAGGAGAACCGATTGCAGCTGGGTGATCCGGTAATTACACCCGAGGTTATGGTGGTCATACCACTGTCCGCCTTTCACCCTGCCTACATTACGCAGCGAGTTCATCATATCATATAAACTGTCATCATTGGTAACAATCATTCCTCCCTCGCCACTGGTGAGATTTTTAGATGACTGGAAGCTAAAGCATCCGGCATCGCCAATACTGCCAAGCTTCTTATTTTTATATTCAGCTCCATGTGCGTGGCAGGCATCCTCAATGACCCTGAGGTTATGCTTCTTTGAAATAGCCATTATTCTATCCATATCACATGCCTGTCCGGCAAAATGAACGGGAATAATTGCCCGGGTCCGTTTGGTAATGGCTCTTTCAATTTCAGCGGGAGCAATATTGTAGGTGTCGGGATCAATGTCGACAAAAACCGGAACACAGTTGGCTTCCAAAACTACAGAGGCTGTGGCAATAAAAGTATATGGAGGAACGATAACCTCATCACCCGGGCGTACTCCGCATGCTATAAGGGCCAGTCTCAGTGCAACCGAACCGTTCACGCAGGTGAGGGCATATTTCGTTCCGCAGTACGAGGCAAACTCATCTTCAAGAGCCATCACCCGGTCATCACAGTTGGGATTACCCCAGTTTCCGGTGCTGGCGATATCAGTAACAACCTCTATATCTGTCTGGTCAAAAACCGGCCAGGGAAATTTCTTATCAATTGTCTTTGGACCGCCATTAACAGCCAGGTTATTTTTCATGTTCATGGTATTTTAAATGTGTTTGTAACATAATTTAATTGATTGCAAAGCCGATTCAGGGGTGCATCGGGATGGTGGAGTGTTGCTGATTATACATTGAGCAAAATAATCAATTTCATCATAAAAGCCAATTCCGGGATCTCCGGCATCAATTTCTTCCATTTGGTTTTCTCCTCTGGCAATCTGAATTACATCACCCTTTAAAGAGGTATAGAGAATACTTGCTTTTTCAAACTGAGCCATATAACCTGCCTGAAATGGAAAATTGTCATGAAAAATGTTTCCCCCTTCAATTTTTACATGAAAGTTTTTGTTTTCATAGTTCCAGAATGCGCTTATATAATCATGCTTGCTCATCTTACCGGGAAGATAACTGCAATTAATTTCAGAGGGCACCCCCAATACATAACTGGCAAAGTCAATATCGTGAATAACAAGGTCAAAAAGGGCGCCTCCGGATGTCCCGGAGATACTGGTATCTTTCCACTGTCCCCATCCCGGTTGTCCGGAAAACCTTGACAAATAAAGGAATCGTAATTCACCGAATTCCTCTGAATCAATCCATTGCTTTAGTTGGTTGTAGGGGGGCATAAATCTTACAACATGCCCTACCATAAGTATCTTGTTTTTTTGTTTTGAGAGACTGATTAATTCCTCAGCCTGATTAATATCCAGGCAAAATGGTTTCTCAAGAAAAACATGTTTGTCATGCAATAAGGCCTTTTTAGTCATTTCATAATGAAGACTGGTATGGACACATATACTTATTGCATCAAGGTCCTCGGATTGAAGACACTGTTCAAGGTTAGAGTATTTATTAATGTCTGCCAGATCTGAGGGGTTGATATCACTTGTAGCGAAGTTGCCGCTTTTTGAATACAGATTTTCCTCTATCAGGGAAGGATTAGCATCAACAATAGCCGCTAATTTAAGCTCTTTGTTATTCAAAATATTTAATGTGTGGGTCTTTCCCATAAACCCGAAACCTACAACTGCAATTTTTATCATTGTTCGATTTTAAAATTTAATCCACTTTTCAGAACTTTTTGCCGATTCAATAACCTTTTCAATGAACCGCATTCCCCTTACCCCGTCATGTACGGTCGGAAAATCGAGATATGCAGGATCAACGGGAAGATTTTCCTTTCTTTGATTAATAGCATGTGCCATGTTTTTGTATATATTGGCAAAGGCCTCTATGTATCCTTCCGGATGGCCTCCGGGAAGTCTCATGTTCCATCGTGCTATTTCAGACAAGTTGCTGTAATTCGAGCCGGCACGCAATATCTGCACTGGCTGATCAAGCATCTTAAGCAGAAGAGTATTTGGATCATGCTGCCGCCACTCGATGCCTCCCTTCTCACCATAAATCCTGATTGTAAGATTATTCTCCTCTCCCGAAGCGATCTGGGTTGCCCAGAGCACCCCTCTTGCCCCCCCCTCGAACCGGAGAAGAACAGATGCATCGTCATCAAGTGTACGGCCGGGAACAAAGGAGTTAATATCTGCACATAATTCAGAAATTTGCAGTCCGCTTATGTATTCTGCCAGATTTTCAGCATGTACCCCGATATCTCCCAGGCAACCGCCGGGACCATTATATTCAGGCCTGGATCTCCATTCAGCCTGAGGATTACCTGCTTTTTCAAGTGGTGTGGCCAACCATCCCTGTGGATATTCAACTACTATTTTACGGATATTTCCAAGCTTGTTCCCAGACACCAGCTGCTTTGCCTCCTTTACCATGGGATAACCCGTGTAAGTGTGGGTAAGTGCAAAAAACAAACCGGAATCGTCAACCTTTATAGCAAGTTGTTCTGCCTCCTCAAGTGAAATTGTCATGGGTTTGTCGCATACAACGTGGAAACCACTTTCAAGAGCCCTCATTGATATTGGAAAATGCAGATGATTTGGAGTAGTTATAGCTACCATGTCCATTTTCTTGTCTTCCGGCAGGTTGATTTCCTTTTCAAACATTTCCTCCCATGAACCATAGGCACGGCCCGGGGGAATATTGTAGATCTCTGCTGCAGCCTTTGATTTAACGGGGTCGGAACTAAAAGCGCCGCATACCAGTTCTATGAGCCCATCCATTATAGCGCCCCGAACATGAACCGATCCAATAAACGCTCCGGGTCCACCGCCAACCAGACCCATTTTTATTTTTTTCTTCATATCTGTAAAAATATAGTTATCTAATATTTAACAATATATTATAAAATAAACCAGATTTGTCCCTATAAAATTAATAATTATTATATTCACCTTTTTTAAAAATGATTTAATCATTGCAAATACAAATATATTGGTTGATTTGAGATAAATTTGTATTTTGGCAGAAATTTTATAATTTTATACAAAGGCTAATTGCGATTTATAAAAACCAATTCGAACAATTCTAATTATTACTAACTTTAAACCCCATAGAATATGGATAACAAAATTTCAAGGAGAAAATTTATTGGCAGTGCTGCCATGGCAACCGCAGGCTTTACTATTGTGCCAAGCCATGTTGTCAGCGGAATGGGCTACAAGGCTCCCAGTGACAAACTGAATATAGTTGGCGTTGGCGTGGGCGGCAGAGGTGCAGCGGTACTAAGGCATATGGAAAGTGAAAATATCATAGGCTTATGTGATACCGACTTCAGGTACAGCAAAAGGGTGTTTGACTATTTCCCAAATGCTCCAACGTACTATGATTACCGTAAAATGTACGACGAACTGGGCAACGATATTGATGCGGTCATGGTAGCTACATCCGACCATACCCATGCAGTCGTTACTGCTGACGCCATAACCATGGGCAAACACGTATATGTTGAAAAACCGCTTACCCACACAGTCTACGAATCACGCCTGCTTACAAATCTTGCAAAAAAACACAGGGTTGCAACCCAGATGGGTAACCAGGGCGCATCCGGCGAAGGAGTTAATATTATCCGGGAATGGATTGCCAACGGTGAGATAGGTGAAGTTACAAGGGTGGATTCTTTCACCAACCGTCCGGTATGGCCACAGGGCCTGCCAACTCCCGAGGAAGTGCACCGCGTTCCTGATACAATGGACTGGGATCTCTTTGTAGGACCCGCCCCCATGCGCCCATACAATGAAATTTACACTCCCTGGAACTTCCGCGGGTGGTGGGACTTTGGTACAGGTGCCCTTGGTGATATGGCCTGCCACGTACTGCATCCCGTTTTCATGGGACTTGAACTGACCTACCCTACTTCCGTACAGGGTACCTCAACACTTCTGCTGGTTGACAGCGCACCACATGCGCAGAAGGTGAAGCTTACCTATCCTGCCAGAACACCCAGTGCAAACCTGAAGATAGGTCTTCCCGAGGTTGAAATCAACTGGTATGACGGAGGCTTGCGTCCGGAGATGCCAGAGGGATGGCCCGCGGGAAAAGACATGAATAATGCAGGCGGTGGTGTTATATTCTACGGAACAAAAGACACACTGGTAGCAGGTTGTTATGGCCGTGATCCATGGCTTATGTCAGGACGTGTTCCGGATGCACCCAAGTTTGTTCGCAGAGTGCCAACCGATCATTATATGGACTTTGTTCGCGCCTGTAAGGAAAGTCCCGACACAAGAACCGAGACATCCTCAGCATTCCACGAGGCAGGACCGTTCAACGAAATGGTTGTTATGGGTGTTCTTGCTGTTCGCCTGCAAGGACTTCACAAAGAACTGGAGTGGGACGGCAGGAATATGAGATTTACCAATATTGGCGACGACGAAACCATACGTATGGTTATCAGAGACGGTTTCGAGATCACAGATGGTCACCCGACCTTTGATTCAGATGTGACCGATCCGATCAATGCCAAACAATTTGCAGCTGATCTCGTTAACAGGCCCTACAGAAGAGGATGGAGCCTTCCGGCCATGCCCTGACAGCCTGGTCAGGCTCATTTATTAAATTGACTGCCTTCCGGCATCTCTGGCGGAGGCAGTCAATTTTACAAACCGGTTAACATGTATTATTTTGACAGATTAAATAATTCCTTATGAATCCCTCATGTCACTTCGCCACACAAAATGCAATGCATAAACATGGGGGATCCATTGATTGAAAAGCATATTGACCTTTATGTGAATATGATTCATATTGTTAAATAAACTGATAACTATACTTTAAACAAATGAAAGATAGCTGTTTTAATATTTTTGCAATTTTAATCCTGATTATGGCAGGAGCTTTTTCATGCGCCCAGCCAGCAGAACCTGTTGTTGAAGAGGAAGTGGTGGAAGTCGGGCCAAACACATTAACTGAACAAGAGATAGAAGATGGTTTTATGCTTCTCTTTGACGGAAAAACTACCTCAGGATGGAGATCCTATAATGGCGATGCCTTCCCTGAAACGGGATGGGGAGTTGAGGATGGTACCCTGCGACTTTTAAGTTTAGGCTCTGGGGCCGAAGGCCGTGGTGGTGATATAGTGTATGACGGGAAATTTTTAGATTTTCATCTTAAAATAGACTGGAAAATATCTGAGGGAGGAAACAGCGGTATATTCTTCCTTGGCAGGGAAATTCAAGGCAGGCCAATCTGGCACACTGCTCCTGAATTCCAGGTACTTGATAATGACCGTCATCCTGATGCTCTTAGAGGTGTAGACGGAAATCGCAAGGCATCGGCCCTGTATGACATTCTACCGCCAAATCCTCAAAATACCAGGCCTGCAGGTGAATGGAATCAGGCAGAAATAATTGTTTACCGTGGTGAAATAACCCATCGACAAAATGGAGTAGATGTTCTTACTTACCGGCTTGGTACCCCTGAATGGGAAGAAATGGTTGAAGAGAGCAAGTTTGACGTGGATATTTTTGGTAAATATATGGAAGGTTTTATAGGACTTCAGGATCATAGCGATGATGTCTGGTATAGGAGCATCAAATTAAAAAGATACTAAAAAGTGGTAATTGACGTTTATTAGATGTCTAATAAAGGAAACTAAATTTCACCAAATCAATTAAATCCTGCTTCACAGTTTACTAAAAACCCCCTGGCATAAATGCTTCAGGGGGTTTTTTATTTGAAAGCTTCCAGCAAACAAAGCTGTTCAGGTACGAACAGATCCTTTTAAATAAAAGCCTGGATTATTAAATTATTTGATCAAATCAGGCTCCTGAGCCTCTCCTGAAGCGAAAGAATCTTGCTTTCAGCATCATTTTTTTTGGTAATTTCATTCTGTACAACCTGTTCCGGAGCACTATTAACAAATCGCTCATTGTCCAGCTTTTTCATTACCGAGTCAAGAAATCCCCTGGCATACTCAAGTTCTTTTTTTATCCTGGCAATTTCCGATCCTACATCCATTTTATCTTCAAGGGGAACAAACAATTCGGTTGTTTTCACCATAAAGGAAACGGCATTTTCCGGCTTACTGTCTGACTGGTTTATTCCGGAAAGGTTGGCAAGTTTAATAATAATCTCACCCATGGGCAAAAGATCAGGCTCCCCGCTGGTTCGGACCTTCAGCAACAAGGGTTCCTTTTGAGGAATATTCTTTTCTGCCCGGATGGTACGTATGGAACTTACCACCTCCATAACATTACTGAAATCTGCCAGAAGTTTTTCATTTACCTTGCCCGGCCGGGGCATTGCAGCAACTGTTATGCTTTTTGCCTCTCCCCTCTTCTCAAGCCTCTGCCATAACTCTTCGGTAATAAAGGGCATGATGGGATGAAGCAGGCGCAGAAGGGAGTCGAAAAATCCAATTGTGGAGTTGTAGGTGCATACATCGACAGGCTTTTCATACCCCGGCTTAACTATCTCCAGATACCAGGAGGAGAAATCGTCCCAGAACAGCTTGTATATCAACATAAGCGCCTCGGACAATTTATAATGTTCATAAAGCCTGGCAAGGCGTACCATAGATTCGTTCAACTTTGAGTCAAACCATTTGATTGCTGAAACCGAATGATCTGGCTGGGTAATGCCATCATCTGTTTTCCAGCTTTGTACCAGCCGGAAAGCATTCCAGATTTTATTTGAGAAGTTCCTGCCCTGTTCGGTAAGGCTTTCATCAAACAACAAATCCCCGCCCGCAGGAGAACAAAGAAGCATTCCAACCCTGACACCGTCAGCCCCGTATTTTTTGATCAGATCCAGTGGTTCGGGTGAATTTCCGAGTGACTTTGACATTTTCCTGCCAAGCTTGTCCCTGACGATGCCTGTGAGATATACGTTTTTAAACGGCTTATCACCGTGGTACTCATAGCCGGACATTATCATCCTTGCCACCCAGAAGAAGAGTATCTCAGGAGCGGTGACCAGATCATTGGTCGGATAATAATACTGGTAGTCCCTGTTCCCGGGATCCCTTATTCCGTCAAATACGGCTATGGGCCACAGCCATGAAGAAAACCAGGTATCAAGCACATCTTCGTCCTGAACAAGGTCATCGGAAACCAGTCCTGCATTACCGCTCTTCTTTCTTGCTAATTGAAGGGCTTCGTCTTTGGTCCGGGCAACAACAAAGTCATTGCCACCACCGATATACCAGGCGGGTATACGATGGCCCCACCACAGTTGCCTGGATATACACCAGTCCTTTATGTTCTCCATCCAGTGCCGGTAGGTGTTTTTGAATTTTACCGGATGAAACCGGATATTATTGTTCATTACATTTTCCAGGGCACGACCTGACATTTCTTTCATCCGGCAGAACCACTGCATAGAAAGCCTGGGTTCTATAGCTGCATCGGTACGTTCTGAAAAACCCACCTTGTTAATATAATCTTCAACCTTTACCAGGTAACCCTCTTCAGTGAGTTTCTTAACCACTGCTTCCCTGGCCCGGAACCTGTCCATCCCGATAAATATCCCGGCTTTTTGATTAAGAGTGCCATCGTCGCTAAAAATATCAATTACCTCAAGGTTATGCCGCACACCGATCTCGTAGTCATTTATATCATGTGCAGGGGTGATTTTGAGGGCTCCGGTACCAAATTCCATATCAACGTAATCATCGGTTATGATAGGAACCACGCGGTTTATCATTGGAATAACAACCTTTTTCCCGTGAAGGTGCCGGAACCTGTTATCACGTGGATTCACACTTACAGCAGTGTCTCCCAGAATTGTTTCCGGCCTGGTGGTAGCTATTGTGATCCACTGATCCTCTCCTTCGACCTGGTAACGAACATGGTATAATTTGGAATTAAGCTCTTTGTAGACAACCTCCTCGTCAGAAACCGCAGTTTTGGCCTGCGGATCCCAGTTTACCATTCGAACCCCCCTGTAGATGAGCCCTTTTTTATGAAGGTCAATAAAAACACTTATCACGCTTTCCGAATATCCCTGATCCATGGTAAAGGCAGTCCGCTCCCAGTCACATGAGGCTCCAAGCTTTTTGAGTTGTTCAAGTATTATGCCACCATGTTTTTCCTTCCATTCCCATGCGTGCTCCAGGAACTCTTTCCTGGAAAGAGCGGATTTGTCAATACCATCATTCTTCAATTTTGCCACCACCCTTGCCTCTGTTGCAATTGAAGCATGATCAGTGCCGGGAACCCAGCAGGCATTTTTGCCCTGCATCCTTGCTCTTCTCACAAGTATATCCTGTATGGTATTGTTAAGCATGTGTCCCATATGCAGCACACCTGTTACATTGGGCGGGGGAATCACTATTGTATATGGTTCACGGTCATCAGGCACTGAATGAAAAAATCCATTTTCTTGCCAGTATTGATACCATTTTTCTTCGGTTTCCAGAGGATTGTACTTTGAGGGAATGTCCATCAGACTATAAAATAACAATTGTAATTAGACCATTAACAATAAAAGGGCAATAAATTTATTTTTAAAGGAAATAATTGCCGGCTCCGGCATTCAGAATGGCAAAAATAATTAATTCTCCGAAATAATGAGCGGATTATTTGCCCATAAAAACTATTTTTGCTGATCAATGCAATGTTCCTTATTTTTAAAAGACAATAATTTCTTTTAAAAATCAATATTTATTCCTTAAACCAGGATATAATGCCAAAAATCTCGAATAAAGGCAGATTGATGCCTGAATCACCAATACGCAAGCTGGTACCTTTTGCAGAAGAGGCTAAACGAAAGGGAAGGAAAATTTACCACCTTAACATCGGTCAGCCTGATATTGATACTCCAAAGATTGCCCTGGATGCAATTCATAACAATCAGCTCAAGGTGGTGGAATACAGTCATTCGGCCGGTAATGAATCCTACAGGCGCAAGCTGGCTGGATACTACCAGGGCCTGGATATTGATGTAGACCACACAGAGATGCTGATTACCACCGGCGGCTCAGAAGCTATACTTTTCTCACTGATGTCTTGCCTGGATCCCGGAGACGAGATTATAGTTCCCGAACCATTTTATGCAAACTACAATAGCTTTGCAGTAACTGCAGGAGTCAGGATTATTCCTGTAACATCTTACATTGATGAAAATTTTGCCCTGCCTTCTGTTACTGAGTTTGAAAAGCTGCTGACATCACGAACAAGGGGTGTGATAATATGCAATCCAAACAATCCCACAGGCTATCTCTATTCAAAAAAGGAGATGGAGCAGCTGGGAGAGCTGGTAATAAAACATGATCTTTACCTGTTTTCAGACGAAGTATACAGGGAGTTCTGCTATGACGGACATAAGCATTTCTCGGCAATGCATATTCAAAACGCTGATCAGAATGTCATTCTTATTGACTCGGTCTCCAAGCGATATTCAGCCTGTGGTGTAAGAATAGGTGCACTGGTAACCAAGAATACGGATGTTATATCAACCGCAATTAAATTTGCTCAGGCCAGGCTTAGTCCTCCCTCTTTCGGCCAGATAGTGGGAGAGGCGGCTCTTGATACTCCGGCTGAATATTTTGGCCAGGTAGAAATGGAATATCTTGAAAGAAGAAACCTTATGGTGGATATGCTTAATAAAATTGAGGGCGTGTTTTGCCCCTTACCCAGAGGAGCCTTTTATACAACAGTTAGATTGCCGGTTGACGATGCTGACGAGTTTTCTAAATGGCTGCTCAGTGACTTCCACTATGAAAATGAAACAGTAATGCTTGCTCCTGCTTCCGGTTTTTATTCCACGCCGGGGCTTGGAAAGGATGAAGTAAGAATTGCCTATGTGCTTAAAAGGGCAGATCTTAAAAAAGCAATTGTATGCCTTGAGAAAGCACTGGCTTTGTACCCGGGAAACAAATTATAAACTGTTCATAAATAAAATTGGAAAAGTAAATTTCTACCGGCTCAATCATAAAGAAAAAAGTTATCTTCGTAATAATAAGTTATTCCTGATAAATTTTATTACTTCGAAAAATCTAAAAATAATGAAGGAAAAAAGCATTGAACTACTTAACAAAGCTGTAGCCGATGAATTAAGCGCTGTTCATCAGTATATGTATTTTCATTTTCACTGTGATGACCAGGGATTTGACCTTCTGGCGAACCTCTTTAAGCGAAGGGCAATAGAAGAGATGATACACGTGGAAAAACTTGCGGAACGTATTTTGTTTCTAAAGGGAGAAATAGACATGACCCTTTCTCAGCCGGTAAAACCGGTTCATGATGTCAGAGAAATGCTTAAAATGGCAGCCGGAATGGAGCAAGGCAGTGCAAATGACTATAATAACTGGGCTAATGAATGTGCACAAAATGCCGATGCAGTATCCAAAAAACTTTTTGAAGAGCTTGTGGGTGATGAGGAAAATCATCAGCAACAGTTTGAAGACGAGATGGAGAATCTTGATAAGTACGGTGATAATTACCTGGCCCTGCAAAGTATCGAGAGAAGTAAAAATAATTCCGGTCCTGCTGGTGCTTAGGTGGTGACACAAAAGGTGCCTGTCACTCGAAATCGTCGTATAGCAGGTATTTTCTGCGGATTTTTTTAAACTCGTCAATATCATCCTGCCAGGAACCGGCTATCTCGGAGGCAGTCATGCCACTCTCGATCCAGTATTGCAGCTGGTCATTTCCCGATAGCCTGGTAAAAAAACTATTGAAAAAATTAAGCTCCCGGGGGGTGTTGTTGTATGCGAAGAGCAGCCATTCGAGATTAATTGCCCGCCGGTCAATTATGTAACTCTCCTCAATACCCCTGAGATCGACACCATTAGCTGTTTCTCCCAAAAGAGGAGGGTATTTGGCACCTTCCATGCTTTCGGGAATAAACTGGAAATTACCATTGGCGAGTTCAGGATGTCCGAACCCCATGAAAGGAAATTGAGTTCCCCGTCCGACACTCATAATAGTGCCTTCAAAAAGGCAGAGGGAAGGATAAAGATATATTGAAAGCTGGGTCTGTAGATTAGGAGATGGCCTTACAGGAAGCTTGTAAAGGGTGTTGTGATCATATCCCTCACATAATACATAATGAAGGTCAACTTCAAGTCCTCCTTCAAGCCATCCTTCGCCGTTGATCATTCTGGCATACTCGGCTACAGTCATCCCGTGAACAATGGGCACAGAGTGCATTCCCACAAATGACCGGTGTTCCAGTTCCAGTACAGGTCCGTCAACATAAAACCCGTTTGGATTAGGACGGTCGAGGACCAGGAAAGATACTCCGTTCTCGGCACAGGCCTCCATTACATAGTGCATAGTGGAAATGTAGGTGTAAAACCTGGCTCCCACGTCCTGAATGTCATAAATTACTATATCCAGATCTTTGATGTCATCGCCAGATGGCTTTCGGCTTTCCCCGTAAAGGGAAATTAAAGGCAGGCCGGTTTTTTTATCCAAAGATGTACTAATAATCTCACCTGCGTCAGCGGTGCCCCTAAAACCATGCTCAGGAGTGAATATTCTTTGGATATCTACTCCAAGTGACAACAAGCTATCAACCAGATGGGTGTCGCCAATAATAGAAGTGTGATTGGCAACAACCCCTACTCTCTTATTTTCCAGAAGAGGAAGGTATATCGGCACTCTCTCGGCACCTGTTATGACATTTCCATATACAGGAGTCCTGGTGGCAACATGCAATAAAGAACAGGTTATTAAAAAAGAAGCAGAAACAATAGTTATAGCGGTCAATAAGCCTTTCCTGACCAGGCTACTAAAATAGCACCATTTACTCATTTAAAGACAAACTTTTAGGCGACAGGTTAGTTTTAAATTAAAATATTTATTTAATAAGCCATTTATTAGAATCGCCTAAAAATAAGAATTTATTTTTTGATAAAACAAATATTTCAAAATACTAATTATGGAAAACATTTCTATAGAGGAGATTTTAAGTGAACAGATCCGGTACTGAGAGATACCTCTCACCGGTATCGTAACCGAATGTGAGGATGCGACTGCCCTTTCTGACATCTTTTAAAAGCTTTGCTACAGCAGCCAGTGATGCTCCCGATGAAATACCCAGAAACAAACCCTCCTCCTTTGCTGCTCTTTGAGTATAATCAAAAGCAGCCTCTTTTTCTATCTGTATTACACCGTCAAGAACTTCAATGTCCATAACCTGGGGTACAAAACCGGCACCGATTCCCTGGATGGGATGCGGACCCGGTTTACCTCCTCCAAGAACTGGTGATAAGGCAGGTTCAACGGCAAAGACTTTCATGCCGGGAAAAGGCTTCTTCAAAACCTGCCCCACCCCTGTAATATGTCCGCCGGTACCAACTCCTGTAACCATGTAATCAAACCCTTCCGGGAAATCATTTAAAATTTCATCAGCAGTGGTTTTCCTGTGTATCTCTGGATTAGACTCATTATCAAATTGCATTGGCACCCATGCATCGGGTATTTCCCCGGCCAGTTCATGCGCCCTTGCTATCGCACCTTTCATACCGTTCTCCCGTGGGGTAAGCTCAAACTCGGCTCCATATGCTGCCATTAGCTTCCTTCTCTCGACCGACATGGAATCAGGCATTACAAGGATCAACCTGTACCTCTTTACTGCCGCAACTACTGCCAGTCCAATACCTGTATTCCCGGATGTGGGCTCTATTATCGTTCCCCCGGGTTTGAGTTTGCCGTTTTTTTCAGCTTCCAGGATCATGGAAAATGCAATTCTGTCTTTTATACTTCCACCGGGATTATTTTTCTCCAGCTTTATCCATACCTCATAATCTGCTCCAAACATCCTGTTTATCTTAAGATGCGGAGTATTTCCAATTAATTCCAATACATTGAAGGCTCTCATATGTTCAAATTTTTTTATAGTGGATATTTTTTTGTGTTTTTTACACAGTTCGATAATGCTGTACAATTAAATGGAAAAATCCACATAATCTTCCTTATCCTTATTATTACGGATCTTAACAGTACTTGTATGATAAACAAGTGAATGAGGGGGTACACTTTCAGTGAGCCATACGTTACCTCCTATAACGGAATCGTGACCAATGGTGGTGTCCCCTCCCAGCACAGTACTTCCGGCATAAATGATTACATTATCCTGAATGTCGGGATGACGCTTTTTAGAGGCCATTGACTTTTTAACTGTAAGAGCTCCCAGGGTAACCCCCTGGTATATTTTAACATTATCGCCAATAACAGAGGTCTCACCGATAACAACACCCGTACCGTGATCAATAAAAAAACTCTGGCCAATGGTGGCTCCCGGATGAATATCAATACCGGTTTCGCTATGAGCATATTCTGACATGATCCTTGGCAGCAAAGGTACTTTTTGGCGAAATAACTGATTTGCGATGCGGTATACAGCAATTGCCTGAAATCCAGGATATGCACAGATCACCTCCTGGAGATTTGTAACAGCCGGGTCAAAATGGTATATAGCCTCGGCATCTTTGATCAGTGATTTGTAAACACGGGGTAATGAATTAAAAAATTTGGCAGTGTATTCCTCCGGACTTTCGTCAAGCTTGCCGTTGAGGGATATCAAAAGCTTTTCGAGCAATAAACGGGACTCTTTAAATTTAAGGTGATAGTGCTGCTGGCTGTCACAAGGGTTATTTGGGAACAGCAGCTGAATAAGGTTAGCTGTGAATCTCTGGGTTTCCTGTATATCAGGAAGAAATTCATTTACCAACTGGTTTTTGCTGAATAATTCTTCAATAAAAGTATCAAGCTTTCTCATAAGTAAATATTTAGATTAAGTTTCTGTTATTATGGATCTTACCATAACAATGCTTTGACTTTCGGTAGATAGCACATGCAATAATATAATCTTAATTCTGAAACTTATGGCAGTTCAACAGTTCAAAGCTTTATTTGTTTAAGCTGTTTAAGGATGATTATTTTATATTACCTGGCACGTTTATTGATCTTAACAAATTTTCTGCTCCCAGGATAAAAGCATTTACGTGAAATTAAGAATGTTTTGCAATGCTTTTTAAATTCCCCGCAAAGATAGCGAAACAATAATGATTTAACCCGGAATTACTCCTTGCAGAATGTATTAAGACAAGCCGGAGGATCTGTTACGAAAAATTATCCGGTCCTACATTTTTGATCCGGTAAAATTATATGTTAAATTCGCAAACTCTATTGTAATCTATTATATGGGCTGATGAACATCGAACTACTCATAGCAAAAAGGCTTGTGCGCGGGGATGAAAGGAAAAAAAGCATTTCCGGGCCGATAGTTGCTATTGCAATTGCAGGTATAGCTCTGGGCCTTGCGGTTATGATAATGTCAGTTTCAATAGTTACCGGATTCAAGCAGGAAATACGAAATAAGGTTATAGGCTTCGGGTCACATATTCAGATTGTTAACTTTGATTCAAATATCTCCTTTGAAACTGCACCTGTCAGCCGGCAACAGGACTTCCTTTCCGACATAAAAAGTATCCCTGAGGTACGCCATGTTCAGCCATTTGCAACCAAAGCAGGAATAATAAGAACACGCGATGATATCCAGGGGGTAGTTCTCAAAGGGATTGACAGCAGTTTTGACTGGTCGTTTTTTGAACAGAACATGCTGGAAGGACACAGATTCAGGTTGACAGATATCCAGGCAAGTAATGAGGCAGTCATTTCACAAACCATTGCATCACTTCTAAGACTTAAAGTAGGTGATGGTTTCGTAATGTATTTTGTCCAGGATCCACCCCGCTACAGAAGGTTTACTGTTTCAGGTATTTATGAGACAGGGCTTGAAGAACTGGATAAGTTATTTATTCTCGGGGATTTGAGACATATACAAAGGCTGAATGACTGGGAAGACCATCAGATATCGGGGTTCGAAATATTACTTGAAGATTATGATAACCTGGAAAGGGTGACTGCCCGGGTGGATGAAATAGCAGGGCATGTTTTCACTGAAGATATGTCCCGCCTCAGGGTGGTGAGCATAAGCAATAAGTATCCGCAATTCTTTGACTGGCTGGAACTCCTGGACATGAATGTTTGGGTGATCCTAACACTGATGGTTATAGTTGCAGGGTTTAATATGGTTTCCGGCCTGCTTATACTTATACTGGAGCGCACCGGCATGATCGGTATACTCAAGGCTCTAGGACTTGAAAACAGCGGACTTCGGAAGATATTTCTTTACCAGTCAGCCTTCCTTATAGTCAAAGGATTATTCTGGGGAAATCTAATAGGTATAGGTATTGCACTGCTTCAACAATATACCGGAATAATCAAACTCGATCAGGCATCATATTTTATTTCCACTGTGCCGGTAAATCTGAAATTAACTCACCTTTTGATGCTCAACATCGGTACGATGGTCATCACAGTTGCAATGCTCATTATCCCGTCATACATCATAGGAAAGATCAGTCCCGAGAAAACCATCCGTTTCGATTAGCCAACAGTGCCAGATGCTGATATCAATAACTGAATTTCGCGGGTAAATCCTCCTGTTCAGCCAAAATTAGGCTGTTCTCCTGATTATGCAATGGCCAGCCTCAAAAAGTACTGCCACTGAGAGTTAGAATTTATGTTAATAACAGAACAAAATAACTTCTGAATCGTTATCCTAATATACATCTATACATATATAGATTAAACGGGAGTCTATGAAAACACTATATCCTTATATACTCTTTGTTACAATTAGTTTCAATCTATCAGGCGCAATAGCAATAGGTCAGGCAATTATTACAGGTACAGTAATTGACGCAAACAACTCAGATCCGCTCGAATTTACCCAGGTGGCACTGCTGAAGCCTTCTGACAGCAGCCTGGTTGCCGGAGCAGTATCAAATACTGACGGGTCATTTGAGATCACTGCATCATCAGGCTCCTACCTGATGACTGTCAACTTTATAGGCTATGAAGTATTATGGGTAGAAGTGGAGGCCGCCAGTGGTCAGGTTGATCTTGGAACATTGAGTTTGAACCAGGCTGCTGAAGAGCTGGATGAGGTTGAAATAACTGCAGCAGCCAGGCTTTTCAGAAGTGAAGTTGACAGAAGGGTTTACAGTGTAGAAAACATGCCCCTTGCAGAAGGCGGATTTTGATGACACAGATGGGTTGTTCTGATCATGGGGAACCTGTTTGCAAAATATTACCTTTGCTTGTTGATCAATAATATTTAACCTTTATGACTATAAACCTGATCAATGAACTGGCAAAAAGACTCAAAGAGGAACTGCCGGGCGAAAAAGCCCATGTCAGGATGGCCCCTGCCGGAAATCTTAAGGAAGATATTTTCGGTAACCCAGGCAATGCAGGCGTACTGATACTAATTTTCCCCAATAATGGAGAACTTTCGACCATACTGATAAAACGCTCCAACTACCCGGGGCCACATAGCGGGCAAATAAGTTTTCCAGGTGGAAAAACCGAAGAGGCCGATGATTCTCAAATAATTACCGCCCTGAGGGAGGCCAGTGAGGAAACGGGTGTTAAACCGGGGGAAATCAATATACTGGGAACTCTAACGCCCCTTTTTATTCCCGTTAGCAACCTTGAAGTTTTACCGGTTATAGGCTATACCGATAGCCGGCCGGAATTTAAGATAAGTCCTGCAGAAGTAGAATACCTTATACCGGTAACAATTAAACATCTGCTGACAAACAGAATAATAATAATAAAAACTTTGAATGTCCGTAACCATATTATACAGGCTCCGGGTTACTCAATTGGAAATATGCATGTATGGGGTGCCACTGCAATGATACTGTCTGAATTTATTGATGTAATGTCAGATGCCATTGCTGTTAATTAATAACAATGTTGGTATAATGCTCATGCCGGCTAAGTATCTCACTAACGTACCTGTATGGCTCATAGCCACGGGCATACCCATGTCTTACAACCGGGTCCAGAAAATAATCGGGATTTGATTTATTCAAAATAAAATAATCAACATTATCTGTCCAACGGTCAGGGTCCCTGTTATATTTTCTTGCAAGCGCCCGTGCATCAAGTACATGTCCAACACCCACATTATATGAAGCCAGTATGAATTTTATTCTCTCTTCCTTATCGGAAATACGGTCCTGAAACAGTTTATCAAGCCATTCCAAATACTGAACTCCCGCTCTTATGTTCTCTTCAGGATTGGATATATTCCTTACACCGAACTGCTTTGCAGTATTGGGCATTAATTGCATTAACCCCTTTGCACCTGCCCAGCTCTCAACATCGGGCCTGAAACGGGATTCCTGATACATCATTGAAGCAAGCAACCGCCAGTCCCATTCAATTTTCTCACTATATTTCTTAATTAAATCATCATAGGGTGATATTCTTCCACTGGTGAGTACATAATAATCACTTTTTACTATTCTTGCTGAACGTTGATTCTGAAAGTATTTTGCATATAGCAGGCGATATTCGGTAGTATTTTTAAAATTGCTGAGCCATTTGTTTATGGAGTCACGAAGGTGATGATCGCCCTTTCTTACAGCCCACGCCATATTTTGCATAAAGCTTATGGGAGTTTCAACATCAAGATTATCAAAATAGGTATTGTTAACCCTTGCAATATCCTCGTCACTGACAGTGTAATCAATTTCACCCTGGGCTACCATAGTTATCAACTGTTCACTAACCAGGTTGCGTTCTTCTATTATAATAGTATCACCTATTTCCTCCATTAGATTTCTGAGTCGTGAGACATAGGCAGAATTATTCTGTACATAAACAGTCTTTCCACTAAGTTCGAGCGGACTTCTGATCATATGCTCATCAAGCTCATTATTGGTCATATTCCTCCAGTGATCGGGCTTTCTTTGAATCAGAACCTGTCGGGTCTGATTGTGAGGTTCGGTAAAATCCACTATTCTGCTTCTTTCACGGGTTACGGTAAGATTAATTGCAATCAGGTCACATTCATTATTAATTAAACAATCAAAACTTTCCTCCAGGTCATTGTTGACAACCAGATCAATATCTACATTCAGATATTCTGCAAAGAGGTTCAAAAGCTCATACTGGTAGCCCATTGGTTCACCCCTGTAAATAAAATAGTTTGTGGAGTTATAATCTGTAATGGCAGTAATCTTTCCTCTTTCCTTATAATGTGGAATTGATTCTTCCTCCTCAGTTATTGGAGGTCCGGAACAGGATATAACCAGGCTGATATTCAGAATAAGAAAAAAATATATATAATCTTTTTTCCCTCTAACTCTTTCCATGATTAGTTGCATTAATGTACACGAATATACTAAAAAAAAAAATCAGGCTCATAATGCTTCTATCCCTGATAATTGAAATGCAGGCATAATAATAACCCATACAAATTATGATTTATTAATATGCGGTAAAAAAATTAGTTGTAAAATGACCAGGAAAAGCCAAACTTAAACATCCGTTCATTCCTGGGATAATGCAGGACGGAAAAATATTCCGGGGAAATATAACCGGAATTTAGGTGTTCAGCTTTGAAAAAGACCCTTGTTCTTTTATGTTTAATGTTAATGAAAAGATCAAGAAAAGGATAATTTCCCAACATTCTTTGGTTTTGAAGATGAAATTGTGAAGTGGCAGGCTGATAGGCATATCCCCGGTATTTAGAGGTGTAATATATATCAAAACCTATCTGGACATTCATAATACCACGAATAAACTTCTGTTCATACCAGGTTGACTGGTAAAGGGAAATATCAGGCAAGGGAAGTATCTCCTTATTACCAGTGGCCTGATATTTAACTATATTCCGGAAATTTAACCGCCAAAAATTAAAATCCTTTTTCAGAGAAACATTCAAAACAGGAATAATGTCATTATACTGGCGGGGATAAGCAACAGTATCAAAGTAAATATAATTGTTTAAAAGATTAAAATTGGCCGAAACAGCCAGCTTTCTTTCCGGCATCGTGACAGAACCTTTTAAAATGCTTTCGCCCATTCGTCTGAACTGATTATTCCATGAAAAATGATTTGATGAAAATGAATCCATAAACATAGGGGGAGTAATTTCTCGCTGCTGAATTTCAGCCGCAATTATTGAACGGTTCTTTCCTTCAAAAAAATCAAAGCTCAGTCCGCCTTTCAGATCATACTCCCCACTTTTGTGTCCCTGAAAAAAATAGCCCCCTTCTCCCCAAATACTGAATAATTTTCCGGCAGTTCCTCTTGCACTTGCAACAACAGCGTTGCTTTGATATTTATTTTCATTCCGTTTGGTAACTAATGTGTCGACAGGTTCAGAAGTGAGAGGGTTAAAAGAGGACTGACTGTCAAAAATAAAAACGGTGTCATTTTTAATATTATGGCTTCCTTTAAGAAATTCATTTTCAATTCCCGCTTTGGCATTAAAACTTATGCTACCCCGGTTGAAGCCAGGCAGCTCTGTCATGATTTTGTTGGTTACACTCCGGTAATATACCGAATCGAAAGTTTGATCCTCGTTTATGAGGATTTGCTCATAGAAACCGGATTGTGGATTGTTATCCTGATAAGTTCGCCGGTACTGATTATAATTTAATACATGATAAAGCTTAATGCTGCTTATCCATGAGTCCGTTGTTCCATTGATGGTATCATTGCCGGAATAAAAAAAAGGCTGCCAGGACTGGGAAATAAAAAAGCTGTTATTACTTATCCCATTCCTTACATCCTGCAATCTAACCATATGATCTTCAGTTTCAAACCCTTCATTATAAAGACTTGTGTCATCTGCAAGTCCCCCGTTTTCAAAAGCTCGCACCGAATTCAGATTTAAATTTGAATGCAGTTGATAATTGTCGATTTCATAACTGGAAAATAAGGATATAGCATTTGTTACAGCTTGTTGATGCTGATATTGTCCGTCGGAATTTACATTAAGATACCGGAACCCGAGGTTGAAGTCAGGATTAACATTTTGGGTATGGAGAACATTAAGTATCTTCTCATTCTTTCTTCGAGGCCCGCCGGTAGAAAAATCTATCAGGGAAAAAGGCCTTTTTGTATTATAATATTTATTTTCAAGGGAATTATGAAGATACAGCCGAAAAGGATCAATAAAAAGAAAGTCAGAATATAATCTCCGTTCATTGAAAAAATTTGGTATCGAAGCAAGACCGGTATTACCAAGGAAAGAAGAAGAAATGCTTTGAATGAAAACCGGATTATGCACATGAAATCCATTTATCATAGTGTCAATATCCACACCATGCTTTTCAGTATGCAAATCCCTCAGCTGCCATGCATGTATTATCTGTTCCTCCCCGGTTTTAGCGGCATGTAATGATAATGAACAGGTGAGAAATAATCCCGGAATAAATAACAAGGTTAATATTAATTGGTTAATATTAACCTTGAATATCTTCAGCGAATATGGCAAATATAAGCAGAGAAACAATTTGTAACCCACACGAGGATTTGGAATATTAAAATTCATTAATTTGCAAAAGTAACTACCTGTACAATCAAATTATAAAAATAATCATTATTCATGAACGAAGTAATTAATTAAATGTATGTATAAAATTTCATAAAAGTAGTTAAAAGTATAGTTTCCGGTACCCGTATCGTTAAAAAAAAATCCCGGTTTCCTGTTACAAGGATCCGGGATTTTTTATAAGGATAAGGCGACGACCTACTCTCCCGCTTGCGCAGTACCATCGGAGCTAATGGGCTTAACTTCTCTGTTCGGAA
>SLPB01000171.1 GCA_007132225.1 Bacteroidales bacterium
TCCTGAACGGGAACAACATCCATCAGCGGATTGTCCTGGTTGGGAGTGGAAGTTACCATGAGCCTGCCGTCTTTCACTACCAGCCATGCCCAGCCGGATCCGAACCTGGTGGCTGCTGCTGTAGAAAACTGATTCTGGAATTCATCAAAGGAACCAAAAGCATTATTAATTGCTGTTAGCAGCTCTCCCGTTGGCTGTCCTTCTCCTTTGGGAGTCATTATTTCCCAGAAAAGAGTGTGGTTAAAGTGTCCGCCTCCGTTGTTCCGTACTGCGGTAGAATGGGAGGATATTGATTTTAAAATTGATTCCAGAGAATGCCCCCTGTGTGAGTCCGGAAGGGCATCATTAAGATTATTTACATAACCTGCATGATGCCTGGTATAATGTATTTCCATTGTCATTGAATCAATGTAGGGCTCGAGTGCATCATACGCATATGGAAGAGCGGGAAGCTCGAATTTATCTTTTTTCCTGGATAAGCTGTTATCCAAATAACCGGCATTTGATACGATCGGATAGGATAGCAGTCCGGCCATACCGGTGAGGCTTGTTTTTAAAAATTCTCTTTTATCCATTGTTTTTTCATTAAATAAAAAATAGTTTTGATATTTATGATTGATGTAATTACTTATCAGGTAACAGCCTGTCTTTAATTTTGTTCATATTTTCAATGAAACATTTCACTCTTTATCAGTAGTTGGTTTTAAATTCTCCAGATGACCTGATTCTCCAGATGACCCGATGGTTATGGCATCATAACCTTGTTTTTATGTAATTCAGTGAAAATTTAATATCCGGGCTATTTCTGTAAAAAAAAGGTTGACATATTTTTTTTATCAGGACATTTATCTTATTACTCAGAAAAAAATTAAGTTTCATGGAAAAAACCCGGTAATTGTAACCAATTGCTGTTGATTATCGTTTATCTGCTTAAAAGACTATTAAAGACACCGGTTCATTATGAAATCGAAGCCGGAGGGCGCCTTTTATCAGCTCTGTTATTTTTGAAAAGAGAGGTTTTGTTAATTTTTAAATGTCCCGGGTCACCATTTTTTGAAATTTGCATTATGCAGGGAGTTGATTTCACTCATATTTTACTATCTTACTGCAGATTTATTATATTTGAATAATTAAATATGGCTGGTTTACTGAGAACTGTTATTTTTGCTATTTTTTTTGTCTCGGCTATTTGTGGCCTTAAGGCTCAGGATCCCCAGTTTTCGCAGTTTTATGCCAACCCTCTTTACCTTGCGCCTTCCTTTGCCGGACTTACCGAAGGTAGCCGGATTGGTGCCAATTACAGAAATCAGTGGCCTCAGCTTCCCGGTAAATTTATTACTTACACATTTAGTTATGATCACTGGTTTGATAATTATGACAGTGGTGCCGGGATTATATTGATGCAGGATATGGCAGGAAGCGGTAATCTGCGTACCACAAACATTGGTGTTCAATATTCCTATGACTTCTCTTTGAATAATGAGTGGCAAATGAGACCCGGGGTACATTTTTTCTATACAGAACGTGCCATAGACTTTGACAAGCTGGTATTTAATGATCAGATTACTCCCGGTGGTCAGCGTCCCACTACAATAGAGATCCCTCCCCTTAGTAAAAGAGGGGGAGTTGATTTCTCCACATCCGCACTTATGTATTCTGAACAGTACTGGGTTGGGTTTGCAGTAGATCATTTACTACGGCCAAATCATTCTCTTTATGAATTTGAAGGTGATGAAGCTTCAAATGCTTTTCTGCCGGTAAAATATTCTGTATTTGGAGGGACTAAGTTTTCCCGAAGCGGCAGACTTATAAGAAGACTTGAGGAGAGTGTCCAGCTAGCCTTTTTGTATAAGCAACAGGGCCCCTTCAATCAATTAGACCTTGGGATGTACTGGTACAGAAATCCCCTTGTTGTAGGTGCATGGTACCGGGGAATGCCCGGACTGAGCAGTGGTGGTCAGGATGCTGTAGTTTTTCTTCTCGGATATAAGATTGATCAGTTTAATATTGGATATAGTTTTGATTTTCCTGTATCCCAATTGCTTGGCTCAACCGGCGGTGCACATGAAATATCACTGACTTATTCATGGACATCCATACGAATTCCTAAAAAGCCGAGAATGGTCCCCTGTCCCGAGTTTTAATACTTTTAACTTTATTTAGTATAAGGCTTGTAATTTTTGGTTGTGTAATCAAGAAAAATCATGTAGTTTTGTGAACTTTCATATGCCGGAGTTTTTACCGGAGCATTGTTTTTAGTGATTTTAATTAGCCTGATTTTTAACTTTATTAAATTATTGTACAAATGAAGAATGTGTCTTTGATAATTAATATTGTGCTGGGGATTGCTGTAGCTGTGCTTTATGTATTGCACTTTTCTACACCGCAAATTCAGGAGGAGATGACTTACAATCAGGAGGAGCAGGGAGAACGGCTTTCATTATCAATGGATATTGTGTACGTTGATTTTGACACATTGCTTAATAATTATGACATGTTCTTTGATCTTCAAAAGCAATTTCTTGAAAAACAACAAATGCTTGAGAGTGAGCTTACCCGTGATTCCCGTTCTTATGAGCGCCGGGTTGCAGATTATCAGGACAAGGTTCAAAAAGGACTTGTTACACGTTCACAGGCTCAGCAATTAGAAATAGAACTTACTCAGCTTCAGCAGGAGCTGATGCAACAGCGTGATCAATACCAGAGAGAACTTATGGAGGAGGAGCAGGTTATGAACAGGCAGCTCCAGCATAGTATTAACAACTTTTTAGCAGAATATAATGAAAATCATAAATTTCAATATATTCTGAGTTATTCATTTGGAGGACCATTTTTATATACGGACAAAAGCCTGAATATTACCCGGGAAGTTATTGACGGTCTCAACAGTGAATATTCCAAAAAAAGACGGTGATAATTTCTTCTATCCTGTTATGGGCTTTGCCTCATCCTATCTTTCCAAACATTCCTTATTTCCTGATTTTATTGACGCAGAGCCAATTCGGGGCACCTCATTGATAGTGGTCATACCATGTTTCAATGAACCCGATGTATTAACTTCTGTTGAATCACTTTTTGTGGCTGACAGACCTTCATTCCCTGTGGAAGTAATAATTGTTGTTAACTCACCAGAGAATTCAACTCAGGACGTTATCCTGCAAAACCGTAATACTGTTGCTCAGATAATGTCCTGGAGCAAAAAATATTGCAATGATCATTTTACTGTACATGTAATTGATGCCCCCGCTTTTCCGAAAAAGCATGCGGGAGCCGGACTTGCCCGTAAAGCCGGAATGGATGAGGCACTTAGCCGGTTCAACAGGTTGGGTAATGATAATGGGATAATTGTCTCTTTTGATGCAGATTCAATTTGTGATAGAAATTATTTTACTGAACTTGAGAATTGTTTTTCATCACAGGAAATAACCGGATGCAATATTTATTTTGAACATCCCCTTTTTGGCCGTGACGAATCATCTGCTGTTTACCGGGCCATTACCGGGTATGAACTATACTTAAGATATTTTGTTCAGGCAATGCGGATGGCCGGTTTTCCCTATGCCTATCATACCGTGGGAAGTTGTTTTGCCGTAAATGCAAAAATATATGCTCTCCAGGGAGGCATGAACAGGAAGACAGCCGGAGAGGATTTCTATTTCCTTAATAAAATTTTCCCCCTGGGTAATTTTACCGAGCTAAATACAACACGGGTGATTCCCTCCTCCAGGATATCGGGAAGAGTGCCTTTTGGTACCGGAGCAACCATGAAAAAAATTGTATCCGGTGATCTGCCGGAGCTGCAAACCTATCCCCTGGAGTCATTTGATGAGCTTTTTGCCTTTTTCTCTGTTTTGCCCGGGCTTTTCAGGGCCGGGGAGGAATCTGTGAGAAAAACATTAAACAGTCTTCCCCGGTGCATTGGAAGTTACATTCTGAATAACGGAATTGTGGATATCATATCACAGGTGAACCAGAATTCGTCAGGTTACCATACATTCAAAAAAAGATTTTTTGTATGGTTCAATGCACTTCGGTTATTGAAGTTTTTGAATTATGCCAGGGATAACTGCAGGGATAATAAGCCTGTATCCCAAAATGCTGCTGATCTGCTGGAACGTCTTGGATCATATTCTGAGGCAACAACCGGCAAACTTCTTTGTACCTACAGGAAGATACAAAGAGATACTGTATGGAAACACTGAAATTACCAGTTAAATTAACGGCAGCTAATTCTCAATCTCAATTATAAATATCTCCTCATTTTCCCGTTTCATCAGGTACTGCTCCCTGGCAAATTTTTCCAGGTTGTCATTGTTGGTCCTGAGTTCATTCATCCGGGTTGAATCCTGTTTAATCCTCTCCCTGAAATAAAGTTTGTCTTTTTCCAACTGCCTGATGTGACGCTGACTCATATAACGGTCAACAAGATTATTCTGGTCGAAAAACATTATCCATATAAAAAACACAAGTAGCGCAAGGATATATTTGTTCCTCAGGAAAGGCAGTGATTTTTTCCAGACTCTCATAGGTCAGACTTTTATCAGTATTTCAAAATTAATACAAATTAGTAGAGTATATAATCCGTATGAGCATCTTTTTATTAACAAACTGCACCCTGTCCGTCAATTTTCTTTTTGATGAGGGTAGCGGTAATCTTCCGGGGGCAAAAATGACTCCTTTACTGTCCGGGGAGAAACCCAGCGCTGGAGGTTTAGAACTGAACCTGCCTTGTCATTGGTGCCTGAACCACGTGAACCCCCGAAAGGCTGGTGTCCTACCACAGCCCCGGTAGGCTTATCATTGATATAAAAGTTTCCGGCGGTATTTATCAGTTTCCTGGATGCCAGGTTTATGGCTGACCTATCTCTGGAGAAAACTGCGCCGGTAAGGCCATAAACCGATGTCCGGTCAACCAGGTCAAGCGTCTTCCCGAATTCATTGTCTTCAAATACATATATGGTTAGTATGGGGCCGAAAAGTTCTTCCACCATAGTAAAATGGAATGGATCAGAGGTCAGGATAACAGTGGGTTCAATAAAGTAGCCTTTTGATTTGTCGTATTTGCCCCCGGCTATTATTTCAACTTTATCATCACTTTTCACCTTATCTATTACTTTGCTTAATTTATTAAAAGCCGGCTCATCAATTACTGCAGTGAAAAAATTTTTAAAATCCTCCGGACCTCCTATTTTGAAAGAGCTTATCTGCTCCAGTATGAGTTTTCTTACCTCATCCCATATAGAACGCGAGATATATGCCCGTGAGGCAGCAGAACATTTCTGACCCTGATATTCAAATGCCCCCCTTGAAAGTGCTGTTGCTACTTGTGAAGGTTTTGCAGAAGCATGGGCAAGAACATAGTCTTTCCCTCCTGTTTCTCCCACAATCCTGGGATAAGAGCGGTATTTCTGTATGTTGTTGCCGATGGTTTTCCATATATTCCTGAATACTTCCGTTGATCCGGTGAAATGTATCCCTGCAAAATCCTTGTGTGAAAATATAATGTTTCCGGCAACAGGGCCTTTCACGTAAATCAGGTTGATAACTCCTTCTGGCAGTCCTGCTTCTATCAGTATTTCCATAATAATCCTGGCCGAGTAGACCTGTGTATTTGCCGGCTTCCACACTACCACGTTACCCATCATAGCGGGTGCGGTGGGCAGGTTGCCGGCAATTGCAGTAAAGTTGAAAGGGCTCAGGGCAAATACGAATCCCTCAAGGGGCCGTTGTTCAAGACGATTCCATGTATCAGGTGCTGATTTGGGCTGAAGCTGGAATAATTCCGTCATATACTGGGCATTGTACCTGAGAAAATCCACCAGTTCGCATACGGCGTCTATCTCGGACTGGTACACGGTCTTGGACTGGGCCAGCATGGTGGCAGCATTAATTTTTGATCTGTATGGCCCGGCTATAAGTGCGGCAGCCTTGAGAAAAATTGCAACCCTTTCCCGCCAGGGCATTCCTGCCCAGCTTTCACGTGCCCTGATAGCTGAATCTATTGCCATAGTAACATGTTCCTCATCTCCCTGGTGATACTGCCCCAGCACATGGGCAAGGTCATGCGGGGGATTTATCCCGATGGTCTTACCAGTTCGTACCTCTTTACCGTTTATATACATGGGGATATCTACGTGAGTGGACCGGGCACGGGTTATTTCCTCCATTAGCTCTTTCCTTTCCGGGGAACCGGGAGCATATGTCTTTGGTGTTTCATTAACTGCCTCGGGTACTAAATAATATTGGTGCTGCATGGCAAAATCTATTTAATGATTAAAGTTTTTTACGGAGAATAATGGAATTTTATAATACGTGTGCTCTCATCTGTCAGAGATAAGATGGATAACACTTACATTATCTGATTCCTGAATAAAGTAGTACCATTATTTTTTTTTGACAAGTTTATTGTTTATTTTGATAACCTGTAATCCGGTTTGCCACAATCCGCAACTAATAAAGTATTTGGTTTTAAGTGCGTATGTTATTTTATCAAAACCAAATACCGGCATTTGGAATAGTTGCTGCGGCAACTCAAAGTTAATAAATTAACTTGAATTCCTGACTTTTCAATTGGCCGGGTTTTTATGATCAGTTTTTGAAAGGTGAAAGGTTTGGGAATATTGCCACCGGGTACGCCTGTGCACTGATATGAGTAAAAAAGAGGTTGTGTTCCGTGGTAATTGTTTATTTTTGTCTGCTGAACAAGGAAAGGAATTAGAAAAGATTGGTCTGCCGATATTCTGAAATAATTGATATAGGTTATGATAAATATTGAAGAGGCGTTGGAAATAATATGGGCAGGGTCCTCTGTTATGTTAATTGAAAACATGCTGCTGCATGATTCTCTTATTATTTATAACACCAGAATAGATATATGACTATGTGCTGCATGTTCAAAGGAAAGACTATTATCAATTCCCGGAGGAACTTTGTTTTTCTTGTTCCTTTTATGGTTTGGCTGGTTTTCGGTTGTGCAAATGAACAGAGGCAAAATCTTATGTCGATCCCCACTTTTACAACTCATTACGTAAATGCAGTAATTGAAATACCGGCAGGAACATGCCGGAAAATAACCTATAATGAGCAGCAAAGGATGTTTTTGCAGGAACAGGATAATGGTTCCGGCAGGATTATTGAATTTCTGCCCTATCCCGGAAATTATGGTTTTGTTCCCTCCACCTATATGGATCCTGTGATGGGTGGAGACGGTAATCCGGTTAAAATACTTGTTTTATCTGAAAGTTTGCCAACCGGTGCAGTTATAGAGGTGATTCCCCTGCTTGTACTATATTTTGATGATGGAGCAGATTTTATCGGTCAGCTGCCTGATCCCAGGATAATAGCCATTCCTGCAAATGAAAGGCTGCAGATTATAAAAGCTCTTAACTATGATGACCTCTCTGAAAACTATCCTGATATTGTTGAAATACTTATCAAATGGTTCTCCTCTTACAGGGGGCAGGATATCAATAAGCTCAAGGCTTTAGGCGACAATGAAGTTGCTGTTAAGGAGATTGAAAAATGGGAAATAAGAAGATTCTAACATTAGTTTTTAAATATGGAAAGAAGGAAAGCACTGGAATTATTAAAGGAACATGTAAAGGATGAGAAAATGCTTATTCACTGCTATGCCTCAGAAGCTGTTTTGAAAGCCCTGGCACGACGGCTTGGAAAGGATGAGGAGAAGTGGGGTCTAGCTGGCCTTTTGCATGATATTGATGTTGAAATTACCAATGCTGATCCTAAAAAGCATGCCCTGGAGGCTAAAAGTATTCTTGAGGAACAAAATGTGGATCCGGATATAATTGATGCCATAACTATGCACAATGAAGTGGCTACAGGGAAGGAGAGAAGTACAACATTTCAACATGCGTTGGCTGCGGGAGAAACAATTACCGGACTGGTTTATGCCACCACACTGGTTTATCCTGACAGGAAGATCGCCTCGGTAAAGCCAAAATCTGTTGTCAAAAGAATGAAGGAGAAAAATTTTGCTGCCTCTGTCAATCGCGGGCATATTTTAGAATGCGAAAAAATTGGCATACCCGTTCATGAATTTGCCGAACTATCGGTAAATGCAATGAAAGAAATTAGTGACGAAATAGGACTGTGAAAAGGTTATCTCAGGCCCGGCCAGGTAAGCAGCCGGAGGTGCATCACCGGGTTTGCCTTCGTGAATTGATTTGCTGTGTCCCCACCAGCCTGTCGAACCGGCTTCCGGGCAGGCGATGGTAGACCATTATAAAGTAATCGTTCTCAGTTTCAAAAAAGCTGCCCTCAAAAGGTGTTGCATCTGCCTCTGATGCACTATCTTCAAGGAAAACAAACTGGTAATTGTAATAACCCTGCTTGAGAAGCATTGAAAGTTCGTAGGCTTTGCTCTCGTAATTGTATGTCATCCTGTTCCTGTTGTAAAAGTTCCAGTCGCTCAATGCCCCCAAAACATAAACATCACCATTATCATAGGGTACATCCCAGGGAAGTGTAAAATAAACCATTACATAGTCAGCATCGGTAGAAGGGTCTCTTCCTTCCTCGTTCCTGATAAGAAAACGCCCGTTTATATCATGATGTGAAAAATACCTTGCATACCCGCGGGACCTGGCAGGTTGTAACTCAATATGATAGAATCCCTCACTGAATTCCACATTCCGGATAAACTCAGTCTGGTATCTCAGGCTTTTGGTATCAAAGTTCCTGTATTCATTCCCGGCATTAAAAACCATTTGGTTATCATGTTCATATACTATTTCACTGCTTCTTATATATGTTGGTTTTATATCTTTCAGTATATTATCGTGCCGGCCATTTTTCATTACTGTTACCAGAAGTTCTGAATGAGGGTTGGCAACCTGCAGTTCGGGATGATGAATATTGATGCTGATTTGTTGACCGGTTTGATGAAATCTGGTAAGTCTGGGCCTGTGGACATGTGCCTGTATTTGCACGCGTGATTCAGCTATCATGAATCTTTTGGTCAGCACTACATTATCCTGATCGAAGTCCTCGAAAACTTTTACTATATAATTTCCCGGCAGCTTTAGTCCGAGGTCATATCCCGGGATCGTAAGGGAATAATGAGTGTAGGAGACAAAAGTGTTAAAGGATAACTGGTAATTATCCAGGGGATTTTCATAAAAGCCATCCATATAATCTGAGGGAAAAAGAGAAGAACGTGTCCAGTCAGCGTTACAGTGAATTATGGTGTATTGGTAGTTTTTAACATCACCGTCTAAATCATCGAAGCTAAATATCAATTCCTCACGGCTCCCAAGTTCAATTACAGGATAGGACAACTCCAATCCCTTTACATGCAGTTGTACTGTTTTAATATTATCAACATAAACCTTATTATGATATTGTTGTGAACCGACATTCTCTGCTGCTGCCGTTGCAAAGAACGAATATGCAATAAGCAGGCAGGTAAAGAATAGGTATGACAAAAACTGAACTTTTTGCATATACTGTTGTTTTGATATCAGGTTAACGATTTCTACAGGGTTTAATTGTGAATTAAATAACAAGGCAGAAGACGGAATTAACTCATGAGAACCCTTCCGGTTTCCGTTTTTCTTGTATCCGGAGGGTGATTCCATGTAAAATTACAATAAATAATTTATATCGGAATTTAGGTCATGATTTATTCAAAAAAGTTAATTTTGCTTTAATTTAGGAACTATCAATAAGATTAAAATGTCGAAGGTAATAAAGCTGAAAAAAGGACTTGATATACCATTAAAGGGTAAAGCCGAGAGGATCCTGATAAAACCAGATATGCCCGAGCTGTTCGCAGTTAAGCCTTCTGATTTTCATGGCATAAGGCCCAAAATGCTGGTTCACCCTGATGACCCGGTTAAAGCAGGAACCCCCTTGTTTTTTGACAAGTATAATCCCGATGTTTATTTCACCTCCCCCGTGAGCGGGAAGATTGTTGAGGTAAACAGGGGTGCCCGCCGGAAAATACTTGAAGTGATAATAAAAAAGGGTGATACGATGATATACGAGGAGTTTGGAAAAGCAGATCCGCTCTCCCTCAGCAGTGAAGAAATTGTCAGCCGCCTGCTTAAAAGCGGCCTGTGGCCGCTCCTGAAACAGAGGCCCTTTGGTTTAATACCCAAACCTGAACAGAGGCCCCGTTCCGTTTTCATTTCCGGATTTGATACTGCTCCGCTTGCCCCGGATTATGATTTCGTGATGAAGGATTCAGGCGATGAGTTTCAGGCGGGGATAAATGTTCTCAGGCAACTTACTGAAGGTAAAGTCCATCTTAACGTGTGCGGAGATTATCCACTGTCATCTGTATATGAAAATGCAACCGGTGTCCAGCTGAATTATTTTTCCGGTCCTCATCCTGCCGGAAATCCTGGTGTGCAGATTCACCATCTTGATCCCATACATAAAAAGGGGAAGGTCTGGCATATAGCCCCCCAGGATGTTCTTATCCTTGGTCGTTTGTTTTTGAACGGAGTGGTTGATTTTTCCCGTACGGTGGCATTAACCGGATCCGAAGTTCTGAAGCCACGCTATTACAAAACTGTGATGGGGGCCTCTGTAAATACTATTTTGAAAGATAATGTCAAAAAGGCCGGCCTCCGGTATATCAGCGGCAACGTGCTATCCGGCAAAAAGATACCTTCAGACGGGTTTATCGGTTTTTTTGATTCACAGGTAACTGTCATTCCCGAAGGCAATTACCACAGGTTCATGGGCTGGGCGGATCCCGGCCTGGACCGGTTCAGTGCATCCCGTGCTTTTTTCTCCTGGCTAATGCCTTCCCGAAAGTATGTACACGACACAAATTATAACGGAGGTCCCAGGGCCTACGTTATGACAGGTGAATATGAAAAGGTGCTCCCCATGGATATAATTGCACAGCAGCTTATAAAAGCGATAATTGTTGAAGATATTGACAAGATGGAAAACCTGGGAATATACGAAGTCATAGAGGAAGATCTTGCCCTTTGTGAATATGTTTGTACTTCTAAAACTGAGGTGCAGTCAATACTCCGAAGCGGTATTGAAATGATGATAAAGGAAACCTCCTGACAATAGAAACAGCAAAACAGATCTTTGTTAAATAACAAACTATATATAAAGTGAAGTTATTAAGAGAAAAATTAGATAAGATAAAGCCTCACTTTCAAAAAGGTGGCCGTTTTGAGAAGCTGCATTCCACATTCGATGCATTTGAAACCTTTTTGTTTGTACCCGACAGGGTAACTGACCGCGGTGCTCATATACGCGATGCCATTGATATGAAAAGGACCATGATCATTGTGGTAGTTGCAATGATTCCGACCCTCCTGTTTGGTATGTGGAATGTTGGCTACCAGCACAATATTGCATTTGGTATTGATGCCGGCTTCTGGGAAACTTTCTGGTATGGTTTCCTGGAGGTGCTGCCAATAATTATTGTTTCTTATGTCAGCGGACTTGCTGTGGAGTTTGCATTTGCGCAAATACGCGGCCATGAAGTAAATGAGGGGTTTCTGGTTACCGGCATGCTTATACCGCTCATTGTTCCGGTGGATGTTCCCCTGTGGATGGTCTCGGTAGCTACCATTTTTGCAGTAATTATCGGCAAGGAGGCATTTGGAGGTACCGGTATGAATATTCTTAACCCTGCACTCACTGCAAGGGCATTTTTGTTTTTTGCCTATCCAATTTATATGTCCGGCGATGACGTCTGGATCTCCGGAATTATGAACGGGGAGGGGATGGTTGATGGCTTTTCAGGCGCTACTCCACTGGCACATGCTGCCCAGGGAAATATTGAATCAGTTCCTTCCGCAATGGAAATGTTTATTGGCACCATACCCGGATCGATCGGTGAAACATCAACCATAGCCATACTGTTAGGAGCTGCGTTGCTATGGTTTACCGGAATTGGGAGTGTCAGAATTATGGCGTCTGTTTTTGCAGGGGGACTGGTAATGGGATTGATCCTGAATGCTTTTGCCGCCAATCCGTTTATGGAGATACCTGCCTGGGAGCATCTTATAATGGGAGGATTTGCCTTTGGTGCCGTATATATGGCAACAGACCCGGTTACTGCATCGCAGACAAACAGAGGCAAATACATTTATGGTTTCCTGATCGGTTTACTGGCAATTCTGATCAGGGTGCTTAACCCGGCTTTTCCTGAAGGGATGATGCTTGCCATTCTGTTTATGAATGTTTTTGCGCCGCTTATAGACTATAATGTTATGCAGGCCAATATCAGGCGCAGGATAAAGCGTGCCAGTGAAGGTTCTGATAATTAAAATTTGCTGTAATGAAGGATAGTAATACCTATATATTTTTATATGCTTCTGCAATGGTTATAGTTGTAGCAGCTGTGCTTTCTACCGTGGCTACCTTACTGAAGCCTTACCAGGATCTGAATATTGAGATGGCCAAAAAACTTGATATACTGCGGTCCGTTGAGAAGGCTGAAAGGGTTGCAGAAGTGGATGACAGGAATGCCTATATCGATGGGGAATATGAAAGATATATTGTGGATAGCTATGTTATCAATCATCTTGGAGAAGTGCAGGAAGGTATTGATGCTTTTGAAGTTAATGTAAGAGAAGAAAACCGGAAACCTGTTGATCAGAGAAATCTGCCAATATTTGTGGCAAGAGATGATGACGGCAGTGAGAATTTTATTATCCCTGTTTACGGCCGTGGCTTGTGGGGGCCTGTCTTTGGCTATATTGCCTTTGAGGACGACTATAACACGATCTTCGGGGTGATTTTTGATCATGAAGGGGAGACACCCGGACTTGGTGCGGAGATTAGCACCCCTGCTTTTGAGAATCAGTTTAAAGGGAAAAAGATATTTGATGACGCAGGTGAGTTTGTTTCAATAGATGTCATCAAACCCGGCACCGTGCCCCTTAATGAACACCGGGTTGACGGTATATCAGGGGGAACTATAACAGGAAACGGAGTTGATGCCATGCTCGAAGACACGCTGGGAAGTTATGTGGCATATTTTAGAAAACAAAAAAACGTGAATCATGAGTAAAACGGACAAAGAACCTTTGTTTTCAGGGAAAAATATTAAATTGCTGAGCACACCTCTAAATGATGAGAATCCTATTACGGTCCAGGTTCTGGGTATATGTTCTGCCCTGGCGGTGACCGCAATGCTGGAGCCGGCAGTTGTGCTCGCAGTTGCCGTGATCGTGGTAATGGGGGCTGCCAATGTTATTATTTCATTGCTCAGAAATACAATCCCCTCCCGGATCCGTATAATTGTGCAACTTGTGGTGATAGCCTCGCTGGTTATTCTCGTAGATCAGGTACTTAAAGCCTTTTTCTATGATGTCAGCCGGCAATTATCGGTCTTTGTAGGACTTATCATTACAAACTGTATAATAATGGGGCGACTGGAAGCTTTTGCCCTTGGCAACAAACCCTGGCCTTCATTTCTTGACGGAGTAGGTAATGCAGCGGGTTATGGGTGGATACTTATTGTGGTAGGCTTCTTCAGGGAGCTGCTTGGATCGGGTAACTTATGGGGCTATCCCGTTATGGAAACCCTTGGTGTATATAATTTTGGCTATGAGGATAACGGTTTTATGATTCTTCCGCCCATGGCACTGATAACGGTGGGTGTAATAATTTGGGTGCAAAGATCAAGGAACCGGAAGTTGATTGAATCACAATAAAAATCTGTTACTATGGAAGAATTAACCAGTATATTTGTCAGGTCTGTCTTCATCGACAATATGGTGTTTGCCTATTTCCTTGGAATGTGTTCCTATCTTGCCGTATCAAGAACCGTAAGTACAGCTAACGGACTTGGTATTGCTGTTGTTTTTGTTCTTGGTTTTACGGTACCGGTAAATTACCTTATAGAAAATTACTTTTTAAGCGAAGGGGCCCTGGCATGGCTTGGGCCCGGCTTTGCCAATATAGATCTCAGTTTTCTCAGTTTTATCCTTTTTATTGCTGTAATTGCCTCAATGGTGCAGCTGGTGGAAATGATAGTTGAGAAATTCGCGCCTGCTCTATATTCATCCCTGGGAATATTTCTCCCCCTGATTGCAGTTAACTGTGCCATACTTGGCGGCTCCCTTTTTATGCAGGAAAGGGAATATGCCAATATAGCCCAGGCCTCTGCCTTCGGACTGGGATCAGGTGCAGGTTTTTATCTTGCAATTGTTGGAATTGCCGCTATACGTGAGAAGATAAAATACTCAAATGTGCCCGGGCCATTGCGGGGACTTGGTATTACATTTATAGTGACCGGATTGATGGGAATTGCCTTCATGAGTTTTATGGGAATAGCACTGTAAGTTCTATATTACTAAATACAATTAATTATAAACAAAAGCCATATGATCTTATTAACACCCCAATGGTTGATTATTCTGGTAAGCATTTTAGTTTTTTTTGTTGTTATACTGACCCTTGTATCTATTTTGCTTTATGCAAAGTCCAGATTAACACCTTCGGGAGAGGTTAATCTTAATATAAACGGCGAAAGGGATATATCTGTCAAACCTGGGTCAACCATTCTTTCTACTCTTTCTGATTATAAAATATATCTTCCTTCTGCATGTGGGGGCGGAGGAACCTGTGCACAATGTAAATGCCAGGTTCTGGAAGGGGGAGGATCCATTCTTCCCACAGAAAAGGATTTTTTTACGCGGCGTGAGCAGCAGGAACAATGGAGACTGGGATGCCAGGTGAAAATACGTGAAGATATGAAAATTCATGTTCCGGAAGAGGTTATGGGGGTGAAGAAATGGGAATGTGAGGTAGTAAGCAACAGGAATGTTGCTACCTTTATAAAGGAATTTGTTGTGAAGCTGCCCAAGGGAGAAGATATGAAGTTTAAACCGGGGGGATATATTCAGATTGATGTTCCCAGAATTGAAGTAGATTTTAAAGATATTGATGTAGAGGAAAAGTTCCGTGATGAATGGGATCAGTTCAATATGTGGGATCTCAAAATGAAGAATGATGAAGAAACTTTCCGTGCTTATTCTATGGCTAACCACCCTGCGGAGGGGAATATAATAATGCTAAATATCAGGATTGCCACACCTCCCTGGGACAGGTCAAAAGGAACATTTAGAAATGTGAATCCCGGAGTTTGTTCTTCTTATGTGTTTTCGAGAAAACCCGGGAGTGAAGTTACCATTTCCGGGCCATACGGGGACTTCTTTATTAAAGAATCTGATAATGAAATGGTTTATATTGGCGGTGGAGCAGGGATGGCACCCCTGCGATCACACCTTTTCCATCTTTTCCAAACCGAAAAGACAACCCGAAAGGTGTCATACTGGTACGGAGCCCGGTCCCTGCGTGAAGTTTTTTATGAGGAGGATTTCAGAAAAATAGAAGAGGAATTTCCAAACTTTACTTTCAATATTGCTCTTTCCGAGCCTAAACCCGAAGACAACTGGGATGGTTACACCGGCTTCATACATCAGGTGGTATATGATAATTACCTTGGAAGGCATGAAGATCCTGACGAGGTGGAATATTATCTGTGCGGTCCGCCTCTTATGAATGATTCAGTGCTAAAAATGCTTTATGATCTGGGTGTACCCGATGAGATGATTGACCTTGATGATTTTGGAGGTTAGATTTGATCAAATTATAGCATTATCTATAATCTGTTTCCTTCTGGATAATGATTGTTGTAGGTGAGATTAGTGTCCGTTGAAAAAATCACCGGATAATAATTTTTTTGACTTATCGTTTTTTCAGAGCACCATAATAATATAAATATTAACTAATGAGCCGGATTTTAGCATTTTTCCTTCCTTTGTTTCTGGTTGTGTCGTGCAGCTTTGATGGGCAAAGAAAGTTCCTGTATCTTGAAGGGTTTACTCAGGGGACAAGTTATTACATAGCCTATAATTCCCCTGATTCAGTTGATTACCATGAAGAACTAAAAGAAATATTCAGAGAGATTGATTATTCTATGTCAATTTACAATCCTTCCTCTATTATTTCCAGGGTAAACAATAATGATGCCGGAGTAAAAGCAGATGATTATTTTATTAATGTATTTAACCGTGCACAGGAGATATCAGAAAAAACTGGTGGAGCTTTTGATATCACTGTCGGACCACTTGTTAATGCATGGGGCTTTGGCTTCACCGAAAGGGAAAACATCACTCCCAAACTTATAGACAGCCTTCTTCAGTTTGTAGGCTGGGAAAAGGTCGGGCTTGAAGGCCGCTTACTGGTAAAGGATGATCCCGGCGTGAAACTGGATATGAATGCTATTGCCAAGGGATATACCGTGGATGTTGTGGCAGAGTTTCTTGATTCAAAAGGTATAACTGACTATATGGTTGAAATAGGCGGGGAGATCAGGTTGAAAGGTACTAACAAGGATGATAATATGTGGAGAATTGGCATTGACAAACCCGTTGAGGATCCTGCGGCAGTATCCAGGGAGCTTCAGGAAATAGTGCAACTAACCGGAAAATCACTGGCAACATCGGGTAATTACCGGAAGTTTTATATTCAGGATGGTCAGAAGTTTGCGCATACTATTGATCCGGAATCGGGTTATCCGGTGCAGCATAATTTGCTAAGCGCCACGGTAGTAACATCTACTGCCAAAGATGCCGATGCCTGGGCAACAGCCTTTATGGTCATGGGGCCTGAAAAAAGCATTGAAATGGCCCGGAGCAAACCTGATCTGGAAGTCTATCTTATTTATGATATAAATGGAGTATCGGCAGTGGCTTATACAGAAGGATTCGGGGAAATGATCAAAAAGTAATCAGTTCTTCATATATTTGAATATCTCCTTATCCTGCTTAAGCTCACCGGCTTTTTCACCGGTCTCATCGCTTGCACAGGATTCTTGCCTGCCGCAACCACATGTGATGCCCCTGTTCTCAAGTCCGGGTGAGCTTCTGCATGAACCGCCCGAGAATTTGCCGTCCTTCTTGAATAAAAGCCTTACAGACATCGCCCCGACTGCCAGGATCACAAGTGCTACCGAGATAAGTATGAGGTTAATTAATTCCATTTTAACAATTCTTATTACCGGGGAATATTACTTCAAAACTGATTTTGTTAAATCATAATAACAGCAATCACCTTTAACTTTAGAAACATAATTTAAAGGGAATTGTTTTATAAAATCTTCATAAAATCAGGTAAGCGGACTATTTGCCATCCTCTTTTATGTCCTTTGCATCACTTTTACTGAACAGGTAGCCGAATGGGTCTAATCCAGGAACATGCCGGCAGACTACCGTGATAATGGCAAACAGAGGAATAGCCAGAACCATACCCATAATTCCCCATAACTCATAGCCGAGTATAACTGAAAGAATTATAAAGAAAGGGTGAACGTTCAGCTTATCCCCCAGGATAATGGGCTGAAGGACATAGGTGTCTATGAACTGTGCTATAGCAAAAGTCAGTGTAATACCGATTAGTGTGCCCGTGCCTCCATCGGTAAGAAGGGATACAGCCATAGCAAGAAAATACCCGATAAGATTGCCAACAATTGGAATAATGGAAAGTGCAGCTGATATTAAACTGATCAGTAAAGCATTTTCCAGTCCTGAAATAAAAAGTCCCGTAAAATATAATAAGGCAAGAAATACCATCAATAATAATTTTCCAGCGAGATATCTTCTGCTTGCAGAAGATGACCTGGAAATGATATAAGCTACCTTATCCCGGCGGTCATGGGGAAAAAATCTCAGTATAAACTCTTTGAACCTTCCCCTGAAATGGATAAAAAGGAATATATATACACAGATAACCAGAATGTTGGTTAAAAATTCCAATACCGCGCTCATTGCGGTCATGATGTATCCTCTTGAATTGACTGCATTTACCTCCTCTTTTGTTTCCTTTGCCTGGTAATCTTCTGTGTGTTCATACCCCGTCTCTTCAGGGCTCAGGCTTATAAAGTGTTCCAGCGGGGTGTTATCTATAAGGTACTGATTGAATTCTTCAAATTTTTCTTCCATTCCCTCGCGGACTTCTTCCCAGTCATCAGCAAAACCCCTGATCTGATGGAATATTATAAACACAAAGCCCGTTGCCACTATAAGCAGCATAAGTGTTGAAGTCAGGCTGGACAAGACTTTGTTTAATCCCAGTTTTTCCAGTTTTCCTGCTATGGGAAACACCAGGAAAGCCAGCACCATCGCTGTGCTGAGAGGCACCAGGAAAGATTGAGCCCGAACTAATCCGTCTAAAAAAAAATATAAGGCAACACTCAGCAGCGCCGCGTATAAAAGTATCTTACCTCCTTTTTTCATACAGAGGTTGCAATTATTGAATTAATTTCCACCTGAATACTGTCTGAAGATCAGTTGCAGCAGCCTCCCCCTTTCCTGACATTATTTTTGCACAGCATTTCTTCATGCTTTACACAGTAAATGCCTCGTTTCTGCATATTCTTATTGCCTCCGATCGAGATGACCGGGAACCTGCCGTTTTTTTTAAGCAGAATATTGATTGCCAGTAGTATGAAGACCATACCCATCAGTATGATGGCTGCAATAAGTATCAGATAGAATTCAGTCATTATTGTAAATTTACCCAATATAGATAAGATCATCAAAATTAATAGCTGGAAATATCAAAGCATTTGTTTTTCTTTTTTTATAACAAGAATCAGCCCATGATTTATTTTAGGACATTTTATCTTATAAGCCGGTAATATTTATTCTGTAATGTCTTAGTGCCGGCCTGTCAACATTATTGTTACATGCATCGTAATTTGGCCGGTATGTAAATTAGCGGTAGTTGAATATTTATTTAGAATAATTCTTACTAAATTTGTATATTAACAGCCATACGGAAAAGTATAATCTATGATACTTATGGACCATTCATCAAAAAAGGATAACAGCGAACTTTTCTTTGGAGATTTTAAAAATGAGGTGCTGAACGATTATAAAATTGCCTGTTTGAGCAGGAGCCTCAGCATAACAGGAAGAAAGGAGGTCTTTGCAGGTAAGGCCAAGTTCGGTGTTTTTGGTGATGGAAAGGAGGTGGCACAGATAGCATTTGCCAAACAATTCAATAAGGGGGACTGGCGGTCCGGGTATTACAGGGACCAGACCTTTATGATGGCTGCCGGGCTCTTTTCTCCAAAGGAGTTTTTTGCCCAGTTATACGGGGAAACCAGGCTAGAACTGAACCCTGGCAATGCGGGACGCTCCTTTAATAATCATTTTTCCACCCGTAGTATTGAAGAAGATGGAACCTGGAGGGATCTGATGAAACAAAAAAATTCCTCTGCCGACATATCTCCTACTGCCGGGCAGATGCCCAGGTTACTTGGACTGGCGTATGCATCAAAACTCTTTCGTAACCTCCCCTCTTTGCATAAATACAATACTTTAACCGAAAAGGGAAATGAAGTTGCTTTTGGAACCATTGGTGATGCCAGTACTTCTGAAGGGCATTTCTGGGAAACAGTAAACGCCGCAGCAGTCCTGCAGGTTCCTGTTGCCCTTGCAATATGGGATGATGGATACGGCATCTCTGTTCCAAAGGAATACCAGACAGCGAAAGGAAGTATTTCAGAGGCTCTTCGTGGTTTTGAGAGAGAGGATGACAAGCCCGGCATTGTCGTATTAACAGGAAAGGGCTGGGATTATCCCGGCCTCTGTAAGCTTTTTGCCCAGGGAGTTGAGATTTGCCGTAAAGAGCATGTTCCGGTTATATTTCACATTGATGAGCTAACCCAGCCACTTGGTCATTCTACCTCCGGTTCTCATGAGCGTTATAAATCTGCCGAAAGACTCAAGTGGGAAAAAGATCATGACCCGTTAATAAAAATGCGGGAATGGATACTTGCGTCCAAACTCTGTTCTCCCGTCGACCTGGATACCATTGAAAAAGAGGCCCGGGAGGAAGCTGTAAATGCAAGAAATGAAGCCTGGGTTGATTATTCCCGGCCAATGATTGCTGAACGGGATGATCTTTTAGATATAATAAATAACCGTAGTTGTGTCTGCAAAAAGGAAAGATACGATAAGATCGTTGCAATTACCGGTGAGCTCAAAAAAATATCTGCGCCAATACGAAAGGACATTTTCAGTGCTGCAAGGAAAATATTGCGCTATGTGTGCAGCGATTGTGAAATGAAGGATCAGTTACAGAAAGACCTTTCTTTCTGGCTGGATAACAACCAGAAAGAAAGTGCTTTTCGTTACAGTGCTTTTCTTTATAATGAATCCGGGTTTTCCGCACTGAATGTCCAGCCCGTTAGTCCCCTCTATAAAGATGATTCACCCGAGGTGCCCGGACATCAGATATTAAGGGATTTCTGGGAAAAGGCAATGGAACGTGAATCCAAACTGTTCATCTTTGGCCAGGATACCGGCAAAATAGGCGGTGTCAATCAGTCATATGAAGGCCTGCAAAAAAAATACGGCGAATTCAGGGTTACTGACACAGGTATAAGAGAAACTACCATACTCGGACAGGCTATAGGAATGGCTCTTCGTGGAATGCGACCGGTAGCCGAAATTCAGTATCTTGATTATCTTCTGTATGCATTGCAAACCTTTAGTGATGATCTTGCAACTACTCATTACCGTACAAGGGGTGGTCAAAGCGCCCCCGTTATTGTTGTTACCCGTGGGCACAGGCTGGAGGGTATATGGCATGCCGGGTCCCCGGTAAGCATGATTATCAATTCAATCCGCGGGGTCTATGTCTGCGTCCCTAGGAATATGACACAGGCAGCCGGTTTATATAATACGCTCCTCCAGGGCCAGGATCCTGCTATAGTTATCGAGCCTTTGAACGGCTACAGGTTAAAGGAGAAAAGACCCGAAAATCTTGAGGATTTCCGTATTCCTCTTGGTGAACCAGAAATACTTCATGAGGGCACAGACATTAGTATTGTAACCTATGGCTCCTGTGTAAGGATAGCCATGGAGGCATTAAAACAGCTCAGCGAGTTTGATATTTCCGTTGAACTAATAGACGTCAGGACACTGTTGCCTTTTGACAGGACCGGCATTATAATTGAATCATTGAAGAAAACCGGAAAGGTGCTGTTTTTTGATGAAGATGTACCAGGGGGTGCCACTTCATATATGTTACAGAAGGTGATCGAGGAACGTGGAGGTTTTTTCTTTCTTGATGCCGAACCACGTACACTTACAGGAAAAGATCACCGGCCTGCATATACAACGGACGGGGATTATTTTTCAAATCCCAATGCAGAAAATGTATTTGACATAGTTTATGATATGATGCACAAGTCAGATGTAAATAAGTATCCCGGACTGTTATGATAAGAAGACTCCCGGTTTTTGCATCAGACCGTCATTTTATTTTTTCCTTTGGGTTCTTCTGTAAATCTTCTGATCCCTATGTTAAAAGATGCCATAAAAACTGACATCAGCGGACTTATAATATTGAAAAATGCATAGGGCAGATAGGTGAAAGTAGGCACGCCGAGGACGGCACTCTGTGTTGCGCCGCATGTATTCCAGGGAATGAGTACTGATGTTACCGTGCCTGAATCTTCTAGTGTCCGGGAAAGTACCTCAGGCTTTAAGCCCTTGTCTGCATATGTTCTGGCGAACATCCTTCCGGGAACCACAATCGATATATACTGGTCTGAAGCGGTAATATTGAAGAACAGACAGGTTCCGGCAGTTGTAGCTACCAGCGAACCCGTGGTTTTTGCAAAACGCATAAGTCCTGATGTTATTCTTACCAGCATTCCTGCGCCTTCCATTACACCTCCAAAAATCATGGCTGTCATTATCAGCCATATCGTATTCAGCATTCCTGCCATACCGCCGGTAGTTAAAAGGTCACTGACCTGCTGGTCGGGAGTGGATATGGCGATCCTTCCTCCCATGCTTTTCATTATTGCCATATATGAAGCCCGGGCGTAATTATCAGTTATTCCGGAAATATACTCAATTATCTGAGGCTGGAATATAACTGCAAAAAGAGCTCCCAAAAGAGTTCCGGCAAGGAGAGAGGGTAGTGGCGGCACTCTGAGTATTATAATGATTATCAATACGGCAGGAACTGTAAAGAGGACAGGGGATATGTAAAAAGTTCCCTCTAAAGCAGAAAGAGTGGCCTGGATATTTGTTTCATCGCTCACCGGCTGAAAGAAAAAACCTAA
>SLPB01000101.1 GCA_007132225.1 Bacteroidales bacterium
ATTTCACTCTCATGGAACCCGCATGGTTTGTTCATGTTATTTTGTCTGCCGAAGGCTGATGGGGTTTAATAAATAAATTTAGTATTATATAATGGCAAACTATACCTTAAGAAGCTTATGTTTTTTGTGAAAAATAATATCATGATTTTAAAAGGTTTATTGTTTATTATGCTTTAGGATAAATTCTTTATATAGACTATTTATAAATTAACTGTTAAATGAATAACAGTGTGAAATAATTCACAAATAATTTGCGTTTAAGTCCAAGACTGAGTAGTTTTGCATTGTTAATATAATAACAATAAATGGCACTGTAATATGAATCTGAATCAACTGGTAAATACAATCGATGGGAAGATAGTAGCACAAAATGGCAAGGTTAATAACTATGATATGGCTTTTGCATCGGACCTGATGAGTGATGTTCTTACGCTGGTAAATGATAATATTGTATTAATTACGGGACTTGCTAACCTCCAAACTATAAGGACTGCTGAAATGGCAGACATTAATTGTATTATATTTGTTAGAAATAAAAAGGTTAGTAAGGAGATGATCCAGCTTGCACAAGAGTCGGGAATCGATGTTATTGAGTGCAGTTATTCAATGTTCAGAGCAAGTGGCTTACTATACCAGGCCGGGATGAAACCGGTTTATTGAATTCAGGTTTCCCCAGGGTTTTAATAATTTATACCGGCTGATAATGCAGTTTGAATATGAAATAGAAGGTGGTAATTTTTCCAGGGCAGGTTATGCTTCAAGTGAGGTAAAAAAAAGACTCCGGCAATTGAATGTGGATTTGCAGATTGTTAAAAGAATCGTTGTCGCTCTTTATGAAGCTGAAGTTAATGTTGTGGCTCATGCTTACCAGGGGAAGATGATAGTGGAAATAGACGAGAAAAAGATTCTTCTTGTTCTTGAAGATTCCGGACCTGGCATTGCCGACATAGAAAAGGCCATGGAAGAAGGTTTTTCAACAGCATCTGCAGAGGTAAGGGAAATGGGCTTTGGTGCCGGCATGGGCCTGTCCAATATAAAGAAGAATGTTGACCATCTTGAAATTACCAGCGAGGTCGGTGAAGGAACCAGGGTTGAAATGATTACATATATGAATAAAGGGAGGTAAGGATGAAACATGCTGATTTTCATCATGCGCTAAAGATACTTAAGGAGGTTTGCATAGGCTGCACGCACTGCATGAATATTTGCCCTACCGAAGCAATCAGGGTAAAGAACGGCAAGGCCGAGCTTATTGACAACCGTTGTGTTGATTGTGGCTTTTGTTACAGGGTTTGCCCGGTAAATGCAATAATAGTTGAACAGGATGATTTTAACAGGATATTCGAATATAAAATAAGGGTTGCTCTTGTACCGGCAGTCCTCACCGGCCAGTTTCCCGATAATATAACCACAAGGCAGATCCACAGTGAGTTGATGGAGCTTGGGTTCACCCATGTATATGAAGTAGAACAAGGGGTAGAGGTTTTACACGAAACAATGACAGAGTATATTAAAAAAAACAGGGATACAAAACCCCTTATCTCTGCCTTTTGTCCGGCAATAGTTCGTTTGATTCAAGTGAAATTTCCTGCCCTGGTCGAAAATCTGATCCATCTTAAGCCGCCTCTGGATATTTCTGCACTCTATTTCCGTAGGCACCTGGTTGACGATGGCCATGATAAGAATGATATAGGGATATTCTATATCACACCATGCGCTGCCAAAATTGCAGCCGTTAAAAGTCCGGTTGGCGAAAAAGATTCACCTATCACAGGTGTGATAAATATGGACTTTATTTTCAATAAGGTTTATACAAGAATAAAACAGGGCAATGGCGATTCCTGTATAGTACCAGAGATCATTAACATGTCGGCCCGCTCTGTACTTTGGAGCCTTACCAACGGAGAGTCGGCTCATGCAGCAGGAAGGTGTATGGCCGTAGATGAGATCCACAATGTGATCAATTTTCTTGAACAGCTGGAGAACGAGGAGATGAAAGATATAGATTTTCTTGAGCTCCGGGCGTGTGACGAAAGTTGTGCAGGAGGTGTGCTTACCACTGCCAATCGTTTTTTTACCGTTGAAAGGTTGAAAAAGCGTGCTACCCTTTCAGAGCCGGAACATGATAAAAAGAAACAGGGCGGGAGCAAAAATATAATTCATTATAAAAACAGGCTTAAGCAGAAAATGCATCTTCAGCCTGTTCAGCCCCGGTCAATGCTTAAGCTGGATGAGGATATGTCAGAGGCTCTTAAGAAAATGAAAAGGGTACAGGAAATTAGTAAATGTCTGCCTGAAGTGGATTGTGCGGCATGTGGTTCCCCAAATTGCCAATCCTTTGCAGAGGATATTGTTCAGGGATATGCAAAACTTAACCAGTGCGTATTTGTACAAAGAATCTTTGAGAAGAAAGGAATTCTTTCTGCCGAAGAATCCTTTAATATTATGAAAGAGATATGGGGCAGTGACAAGCTTGACAAAAATTGCTGACCATTTAATATAGTAGTTTACAGTTAATATTTTGAATAAATGCTTGTTAGGATTGAAATTTAAATAAATAATTTATCGCGATGAAGGTTTCTGATCTGATTAAAGAGTTGGGCCTGACGGTCCATTCCGGAGACAAAGGTCTGGATAAAGAAATTACCGGGGGATATGTGTCCGATTTGCTTAGTGACGTAATGGGAAATGCCGATACAGGAATGATCTGGGTTACATTACAAACCCACAAGAATGTTATGGCAATTTCATCACTAAAGGATCTTTCAGCGGTTATACTGGTAAAGGGACTGGTACCTGATGCAGATACAGCTGCTCAAAGTAATACGGAAAACATTCCCATTCTTGGTACTGATGACCAGGCTTTTGAGATTGCAGGGAAACTATATTGCTTAATGAACTGTCAGGGCTGAATTGTATTTATTGATTAATTAATTAAATAATTAAATAAGGGATGCTAAGTGCACCCTCTAAGGCAGGGGACTGCCGAATCAGGAAATACAGAGAGTATTGTTAATTGATATCATGAAGGATTTCAGAGCTGATCTGCACATACATTCTGTTTTGTCACCATGCGGGGACCTGGATATGAGTCCCCGCAACATAATCAAATTTGCCAGGGAGAAGCAGATAGATATCCTTGGAATCAGCGATCATAATTCCACAAAACACGGTCCCCTGATGCGCAGACTTGGAAGTGAAAATGAAGTTTTTGTACTAACCGGCGCAGAGGTGACCAGCAGGGAAGAGGTACACTGCCTCACATTCTTTGAGACTGATGAGCAGCTTGAATCTTTCCAGAGGTATATTGACAAATACCTGATTCCATTTCCTAATGATCCGGTGCGTTTTGGACACCAGGTGGTGGTTGATGAGCATGATAATATTCTTGAGGAGGCTGAAAATCTGCTTATATATTCGATAGACCAGGGAGTTGATCAGATTGGAAAAATAGTTCACGAACACGGCGGCTTGTTTATTCCTGCACATGTAAACCGGCAGCGAAACAGCATAATCAGTCAGCTGGGCTTTGTCCCCGCCGATATAAATGCTGATGCTTTGGAAATATCCAGGCACATAAGCAAGGAGGCTTTTCTGGAAGCTAATTCCTATCTGGAGGATTATACATTCATTCAGAGTTCAGATGCTCATTTCCCTGAAGATATTGGCAGGGTCTGTTCAGTTTTGAAGATGGAGTCGGTCAGCTTTAAGGAAATAAAAATGGCCCTTGCAAAAGAAGATGGAAGGGAGGTGGTTCTGCCATGAAGGAAATAGCACTTCATATTATGGATATTGTTCAGAATTCGGTTTCTGCAGGTGCCACACTGGTGAATATAGAGGTGATAGAAAAAAATGCTGAAGATCGGTTTATTGTGATAATAAGTGACAACGGCAGAGGAATGGACAAGGAAGTAATAAATAAAGTTACCGATCCATATTATACAACCCGCACTACAAGAAGTGTCGGAATGGGCATTCCTTTGTTGAAACAGAATGCAGAGCAGGCAGGGGGCAGCTTTACCATCACTTCCCGGCAGGGAGAAGGAACCATAGTGACCTCAATTTTCGGACATTCCCATATAGACCGTCCCCCAAAAGGAGACATCCCTGGTGTTGTAAGTATACTTGCCGGCTCAAATCCGGAAATGGATTTTGTTTACCGTCATGCGATTGATGCTTCAGAATATGTTTTTGATACCAGGGAGGTTAAAAAGATACTCGAAGATGTTCCCCTTAGCAACTTCTCAGTTATTAAATATATTAAGGAGATGATTGAGGAGAATGTCAGGGAACTGAAATGAGATTGCTGAAACTATAATAAATATCATAAAATATTTTATTTAATTGAAATACATTTGTCCGTCTTAAAAAAATGAATAGAAATTTAAATATTTTAAAACACATATTATGAACAAAGTAAAATCACTGGCAGATCTGAAAAAGATGAAAAATAAGCTCCAGTCAGATATTTCTCTCAGGGAGAAAAGCGAAAATCCGGAGAGTATGATTCAGGTAAAGGTTGCCATGGCTACCTGCGGGATTGCTTCGGGTGCAAAGGATGTAATGGATTTTATGATAACCAACCTTGATAAACGAAACATTGATGCTATAGTAACACAGACCGGCTGCATGGGATATTGTTATGCCGAACCTACCATTGAGGTCAGGCTTCCCGGACAGGATCCGGTTGTCTATGGTTATGTCGATGTTAAAAAGGCTGATGAGATAATCGAAAAACATATCAAACAGGGTGAGCTGGTTGACGGCATCATACCGGTTAATTACGAAACTATTAATAAAAAATAATTATTCAGGAGGAACAGAACAATGTCAAAATACAAAATGCACATCCTTGTATGTGGTGGAACCGGCTGTCACGCATCATCCAGTAATGTGCTGCTTGAAAACCTGAAAGAGCAGGTAACCCAGAAGGATCTTGCCGGGGAAGTTCAGGTTATATCAACAGGTTGCTTTGGTTTTTGCGAAAAAGGACCGATAGTAAAAATTATCCCGGATAATACTTTTTATACCGAGGTTAAGCCTGATGATGCAAACGATATAGTGCAGGAACATGCAATAAAGGGAAGGCAGGTAAAGCGTCTTCTTTATAAGGATCCTGTTAACAAGGAAACCATCAGTGACTCCAAGCACATGGGGTTTTACAAGAAACAGATACGTATTGCTCTTCGCAATTGCGGATTTATAAATCCCGAAGACATTAATGAATATATTGCTGCTGACGGTTATGCCGCTTTGGGGAATGTTCTTACCGATATGAAACCTGAACAGGCAACAAAGGTGATTATAGATTCGGGCCTTCGCGGGCGTGGTGGCGGTGGATTTCCCTCCGGAGTTAAATGGGATATTGCAAGAAAGGTAGAAGCTGATCAAAAATACGTGGTTTGCAATGCAGATGAAGGAGATCCGGGGGCTTTTATGGACCGGTCAATCCTGGAGGGTGATCCTCACTCAGTCATAGAGGCAATGGCTATAAATGGTTATTGCATAGGTGCGGATAAAGGCCTTGTTTATATTCGTGCAGAATATCCACTTGCTATCGAGCGTCTTAAGATTGCCCTGAACCAGGCCCGGGAATATGGTTTACTTGGTAATGATATTCTGGGTACCGGATTTAATTTTGAAATTGAGATCCGCTATGGAGCCGGGGCATTTGTCTGCGGTGAAGAAACCGCATTAATTCATTCCATGGAGGGGCACAGGGGCGAACCTACTTTTAAGCCGCCTTTCCCTGCGCAGTCAGGCTATCTTGGCAAGCCCACAAATGTCAATAACGTTGAGACTTTTGCAAATATACCCGTTATATTTAATAAGGGAGCTGAATGGTTTTCTTCAATTGGTACCGATAATTCCAAGGGAACCAAAGTATTTGCCCTTGCGGGGAAAATTAATAATGTTGGACTTATTGAGGTGCCCATGGGAACTACCCTGCGTGAAGTGATCTTTGAAATTGGCGGAGGAATAAAGGATGGGAAAAAATTCAAGGCAGTGCAGACCGGCGGGCCATCAGGAGGATGTCTTACCGAAAAACATTTGGATACACCCATAGACTTTGATAACCTGCTTAAAAGCGGATCGATGATGGGGTCAGGAGGAATGATCGTGATGGATGAAGATGACTGCATGGTATCTGTGGCAAGGTTCTACCTTGACTTTACCGTTGAAGAGTCATGTGGTAAATGCACTCCCTGCCGTGTTGGTAACAAGAGGCTTTACGAATTGCTGGATATTATTTCAAAAGGCAATGGCAGCCATAAAGACCTGGATAAACTAAGGAATCTTGGTGAGGTTATTAAGGATACTTCGCTGTGCGGACTGGGACAGACATCTCCAAACCCCGTCTTGTCGACAATGGATAACTTCTGGGATGAATATATTGCCCATGTTGAGGAGCAAAGGTGTCCTGCCGGTCAGTGCAAGGAGCTTATACGTTATCTGGTAATCGAGGAGAATTGTGTTGGATGTACAGCCTGTGCCCGTAATTGTCCGGTTAACTGCATTTCCGGCGAACGGAAAGAGGTGCATTTCATAGATCAGAGCCTGTGTATAAAGTGCGGGGCCTGCTTTGAGAAATGTAAGTTTAACGCAATAAGTGTATCATAAAAATATATAATTGAGATAATGGGAAAACTTAAAGTAAAAATAGATAATAAGCTGATCGAGGTGGAACAGGGAACAACGATCCTCGAAGCTGCCAAAAAAATAGACGTAAATATCCCCACGCTCTGCTATATGCA
>SLPB01000145.1 GCA_007132225.1 Bacteroidales bacterium
AGATTCCATTTAATTATCTTTGTTTTTTTCAAAAGAGAGTTAAATGGTACTGATAAGAAGAGATTTATCCCTAAAGCGTTTTAATACATTTGGAATCGATGTTAAAGCAAGCTATTTTGCCAGGGCTGAATCAATTGAAGAAATAGTTGAATTACTCGAAGATCACCGTCATTATTTCCCCTTTTATGTTATCGGGGGGGGCAGTAATATTCTTTTCACAAAAAACTTTGGGGGACTGATACTGCAGCCCGCCATTAAAGGGATAAATATTATTGACAACGGCCCGGAACATTGCATTGTTGAAACAGGCGCAGGCGAAAACTGGGATGATTTTGTCAGGTGGGCAGTGGAAAACAATTTGGGTGGCATTGAAAATCTCTCCTTTATCCCCGGCTCCACCGGGTCTAGTCCAATTCAAAATATTGGCGCCTATGGAGTTGAGGTGAAAGATGTTATTGAAAGAGTTAATTACCTGGATTTAGAAACACTTCAATTTTTTTCTCTCAGCAACAGTGAATGTGATTTTGGTTACAGAAGCAGCATATTTAAAAATAAACTTAAAAACAGGGTAATTATAACATCCGTTGTTTTTAAACTCCTTCATCACCCGGTATTAAATACCGCCTACGGCAATCTACAGGAAGAAATAAACAGAATGGGCAGAGCAGATCTGTGTACGGTAAGGAATGCAGTAATAAGCATTCGTAAACTCAAGCTGCCGGATCCTGAACTAACAGGCAATGCAGGTAGCTTTTTTAAAAACCCCGTTATTGATGCCGGATCGGCCAGGGAATTAAAAGAGAGGTATCATAATATGCCGGTCTTCCCTGTTTCTGATGACCGGACCAAAATACCGGCAGGATGGCTTATTGAACAATGCGGCTGGAAGGGTAAAAGATTCGGGAACGCCGGGGTTCATGACAAACAGGCCCTGGTACTTATTAACTGCGGAAATGCTTCCGGAATAGAAATAATGGATCTGGCCCTGAAAATAAAAGACTCCGTTTTTTCTCAGTTTGGTATTAAACTTGAGACTGAAGTAAATATTTTATAATAACACCGGCTATAGAATAATCTATCCGTTCATTATTTTTTCCCTGGCATCATTGAGTATTTCAAGGGATGCTTCCCGGTCACGGGACTCAGCATATATGCGTATCACAGGTTCAGTCCCCGCTTGCCTTATCAGAAGCCATTCATCATTGGCAAAAAAGAATTTGTGCCCATCCATATCTTCAACTCTTTGAACTTTCCTGCTACCAAAATCAGTAAAATAGCCGTTTTTGCATTTTTCAATAATTGAGCCTCTGTGAATCTTGTCGGTTTTGATATCTGAACGTTCAAAAGCAAATGGACCGGTAATGGAATAGACCTCATCAATAAGATGGTTTAATGATTTTCCTGTTTCGATCATAAATTGCCATATCAGCATTCCAACCCATAACCCGTCTCTGTCGGGAATATGAGATAAAACAGATATACCTCCCGATTCCTCTCCGCCTACAAGAACTTTCTCTTTTAATATAACCTCACATACCTGCTTAAAACCTATTTTAACCCTCTTTACATCAAGTCCGTAATGAATGCATAATTTCTCTACTTTTGCAGTGGCAGAAAATCCTGTTACCACTTTTCCTGTATATCCTTTGTATCCGTGAAGATAATGAATAAGTAAAAGTATTATGTGATTTGAATCAATGTAGCTCCCCACGGAATCAAACATGGCGACCCGGTCGGCATCGCCATCCACGGCAATCCCGCAGTCGATATTTCCATCTTGTTTGATAAATGATTCAAAATCAAGCAAATTGTTTCTGGTGGGTTCAGGCACTATACCTCCAAAGGAAAAGTCCTGCCGGCAATGAAAATTATGTACCCCCGGTATAAGGGACTTAAAAACCTGTTGACCTGAACCATACATAGCATTAAAAGCAAAACGGAATTTTGAATTGTTAAAACAATCCAGATCAAAATTATTTTTTATGTTCTGAAGATAAAGATTTTCAAGATCAATGTATTCGACTATACCCTTTTCAATATATTCATTTAAGTTAATTGAATCAAGGTGTATTTCATTTGATTCGGGGATCAAGGTCTCAATGTTTTTAATATCCTGATCCAGCAGGGGACCCCCATAATATCCTTTGAGCTTGAATCCATTGTATTGATAAGAATTATGACTGGCTGTAATCACAACACCCAGGGATGCCTTTATATTAATAACCCCATAAGAAACCATTGGTGTTGACACGAAGCGGTCGGACAAATAAACCTTTGTCCCTGATAACGCAAATACCTTTGCAACAGTTTCTGCAAACATCATTCCTCCAAACCTGGTGTCGTACCCGATAACTACCGTTGCGCCTTTTTCCTTCTCCCGGTTAATAAGCCAGCGGGAAGAAGCCCTGGCCAGCCTTGCAACATTTTCAACCGTAAAATCACCTGCTATTAAAGACCTCCACCCATCGGTGCCAAATTTTATATTTTCCATAGATTTAACTGCTTAATAAACCTCTAATTACAGGCTCAAGTGAAAATAATTAACGAAACACCCGTCTTTTGTTGAGGGCATTATGATATAATCTTGCATTCCGGTTGTGTTCAGACAGTGTTTTTGCAAAACGATGATACCCCGAAAAATCCTCGCGGGCACAAAAATAAATATATTCATGCTCCCTGGCATTCAAAACAGCATCAATTGCCTGTATTGATGGAATTACAATTGGCCCTGGAGGCAATCCCGCATATTTGTAAGTATTATAAGGCGAATCAATATCGAGATGGATTTTCAAAATACGATTAACAGTAAAGTCACCTATCGTATATTTTATGGTGGGATCTGCCTGCAAACGCATTCCCCTGTCAAGGCGGTTTAAATATACCCCGGCAATAACCGGCATCTCTTCAGTCTTAACTGTCTCCTCGTTAACAATAGAGGCAAGTGTTATAACTTCAATACGATCAAGGCCAAGTAATTTCCTGTTATTTTCTCTTTCCTCATTCCAGAATTTTTCATATTCATTTTTCATCCTTCTGTAAAACTGTTTTGCTGATGTATTCCAGTAAAACTCATATGTATTGGGTATAAATAATGCAGGAATGGTAACACTGTCAAATCCAAGAGATTCAATAAAATCATGGTCCCGGGCAAGTCCGGCAAGAAGAGCTGAGTCAGCCTCAATTTGTCGTGACACGACAGAAGCTATTTCCTCAATATTACGATGATTTATAAAAACAAGGTTCACCGGCACCTGGTTACCTGAACGAAGCATGTTGATAAGTTCATTATTGTTCATTCCTTCCCTTAGCCGGTAACGGCCGGCTTTAATATTATTGTTGTAGTTCTTTTTTATTGCAAGCCATTCAAGGGTGGACCTGTTTATGATAAGATCATTTTCTTCCAGCAAATCAAATACCCCAATCATATCAGAGCCCGTATTTATATGGATATCTTTGTATTCCATGTAACCGGTAGTAACATTTGGTGCAAAAATCTTATTCCACAAAATATAACCAACGAAAGCACCCGATAAAATGACAAAAGCTATGGAATATATGAAGACTTTAAATAAAAATCCGGATCTGTATTTTTTTCTGTTATCGGTACTCATGAAATTATAAATTACATTTAATCATCAAATTGTCTGCCAAAAATTCCCGGCTCATTTAAATTGCCAAGCGGTTTTACAATATAATTAACCTGTTTCGATATTTTATGATATATGTACATCTCTGCTATCCCGCTTAACAATGGCACCTGTTTATAACGAAATAATCAATAAAAAGTTTTTAAAAAAAAATAATTCCATACTTGTGGGCCAGAGCGGTAAGTGTATAAGAGAGGACAAGTGCGAAAACGGGTGCGATGATCCATACGATCCAGAATTTTCTCACAGTCCGGTCAACAATGACTTTTTTCCAGCCTATTTTAGAAATACCAACAGCTATAATGGCAAATGTGTTCAACTGAACCAGTGATGTGGGTATACCTTTGGTTATGGAGGCAAGAAGCAGGAGGGTGGCTGTTACAGTGGAAATAAGTGTTGCCCCAACCGGTCCGAAGTCAACAATTCCTTTTCCTGTTGATTGTAATAGCCGGTAACCAAATAATGAACTGCCAATGGCAAAGCATGGCGCAATTATCAGGGTTGTGACCGTGATAATCATAATAAAATTATCCTCACTGTCTGCATCAATTCCCAGCTCATTCAAAACCATAGAGGCAATGGGCCCTGAAGCATTGGCAACGTTATTTGCACCAATGGCAAAGGCTACGTAACATGAAGATAACAGCACCAGGATTCGAAGAACAATATGGTTGGACATCTTGTCGTAATCAACCAGCGGGGATTCCTTTATTTTTTTATAAAGTAACTTACCAATTCCCAGTGTTAATACGAAACTGATGACAGGTAAAAAGAACCAGACAGGAATAATCTCAAGGAGCAGCTTGGGTGAGTTAAGCTGATTGTAAAATATTGCAGGGCCGCTGATGGCAAAAACAGTTGCCTGGCTTGTGGACTGGGGAACTGCAAGATAATTGGATATCAAAAGTGAAAGGCCAACAGAGAATAATACTATAGTCAAAATATCAGGAGTAAGCATTTCTGGCGGGATAAGTTCTTTACCCATTGTCACCCCAACTTGTTTCCCTGCCACAATGGCTCCCAGGAGCACAAACAGCCCAAATACACCGGGAATTGCAAGCCTCTTGATGATGTTGGCGCCATAGGCAGCTGAAAATGAGGGTGCCGTACCACTTGCGCCCATGTTAACAGCAAGGAACATTGCAGCTATAAGAGGCAGTAAAAGTTCGCTATACACAACCTGATGTTTAATTAATAATCGCTTGTAAAAATAATCATGTATTTCTTGTTTGCCTGATAAAAATATAATTTTATTGTTTAATGCAATGCCCTGAAAAATAAAACATAATAAACGATAAAACTAAACTGCCTCACTAATATTTATCTAAACCCTGACTATATGCAAATTAGCTGGTAATTAATACCAGCAAAAATATCAATTTCGAAATATATTTTAATTCAAAATAAAAAAAACAACCCCATGTCAAAAGGATTTTTGTATATTTAAAACTGTATTATTTTGTTTTAATGTGATTCTCAAACCTCTGTATCATGTCTGATATCTTATTTAATTATCTGAACCGGCGCCTGCAGGAAGCTGAAGGCAAAACAAAAAATTCTGAAAAAAAACCCGGGCCTGTCCTCACTATTTCAAGACAAAGCGGCTGCTCGGCAAGGCGGCTTACACAAAAACTGGTAGCAGAACTCAATAAACGTAACGGTGAGAAAAACGACAATAAAGAGTGGGATTATATTAATAAAGAATTGCTTGAAAAAGCTGCCAGGGAGCTTAATGTGAAACCCTCAGAAATCGCCTATGTTTTTAAATATCAGGAGAGAAGCGCCCTTGGTGATATATTTGCTTCATATGCAAATAAATATTATAAAAGTGACAGAAAAATTAGAAAGACCATTGCCGACGTTATCCGCTCAATTGCTGCTGAGGGTAATATAATCATTATTGGCAGAGCCGGTGTTGTTCTGACAAAAGATATAATGAAGTCCCTTCATGTCAGTCTCGAGGCCCCTTTGGAATGGCGCAGCCTGATGATAAGCGAACGCTACGACCTCTCTTTTGCAGAAGCAAGAAAGTCGGTTATTGAAATGGATAAAAAAAGAGCAAGGTTCAGAGAGTCTTTTGAAGGAAGAAACACAGATTATACCTGGTTTGATGTTACCTTTAACCGTATGTCACTAACTGAAAATGAAATAATTGAGACAATCATTAAAATGATGGAAAGTAAAAAACTTATTTGACATTTATTTAATGCACTGCTCCCTGCTGAATCTCAAACCTGCCAGAAAATACCCAATATATGCAGGATGATTTATGGTAACCGGCCAAATAACCTGCACTTTATTTTCCGTTAACAGCAATTAGATGTAAGCAATACATTATTTTTAAATATTGAACGTTTCTATTTAAGTATCCTAATAAAATTTCAACTGAAATTCCTATTTCAAACATTCTGCAATGAAGCTAATAATACTCATTCTGGCCCTTTTCCAATTTTTCAGCCCTGTAAGTACACAGGAAAAACTTGAGCGTTATGAATCCTTTAAAATAGAACGGTACAATATAAAGCTGGAAATTAATGATTCAACTGATTTCATAAAAGGAAAGACCGGCATATTAATTTCATTAATAAACCCCGTTGAGGAGGTAATAATGGACCTCGCCTCAACAGATGCCGGTGACACGGGAATGACTGTCGACAGCATATTGAAAAATGGAATACTGGTAGATCATATTCACCGGGAAAACAAACTCCATATTTCGGTTTTCGAAACAGATACCGGTATAATCAAGTATGATGTTTACTACCAGGGACAGGCCGGAGAGGGAATAATAATCTCGGAAAATATGCATGGGGAAAAAACATTCTTTGCAGATAACTGGCCAAATAATGCCCACAACTGGTTCCCGTGTATTGATCATCCCTCAGAAAGAGCCCTGGTTGATTTTGCAATAACTGCTCCCTCTCATTACCAGGTAATTGCTACGGGGTTATTGACAAAAAAAGTAACCCTTCCTGGGAAAAGGATTACTCATTATTGGTCCTCTTCGGTCCCCGTACCCGTAAAAGTGATGGCATTTGCTGCAGCAGGCTTTGCTGTTCAGTACCATAATGACATTGATGGCATTCCCTATTCAAACTGGGTATATCCCCAAAATATTGAAGAAGGCTTTCATGATTTTGCCATCACCCCGGACATAATAAGATTTTTTACTGATTTAATAGGGCCTTATCCTTTTGAGAAAATTGCCAACGTACAATCCACCACCAGGTATGGGGGCATGGAAAAAGCAGGAAATATATTTTATCATGAAAGATCGGTTAAGGGTGACCGGTCAATAGAGCCTACCATGGTTCATGAAATGGCTCATCAATGGTTTGGCAATTCCGTATCTGAAGCAGACTGGCCGCATTTATGGCTTAGCGAAGGTATTGCAACGTGGTTAACAGACATTTACATTGAACAACATTATGGAACAGATAAACTTAAGGAAAAACTCATTACCTACCGAAACAATGTTATTGACTACTCCAGGGTCCACCTGGCTCCTATTGTTGATTATCACGCAAATGAGCCTGCTGATCTTTTAAACCCCAACACCTATCAAAAAGCTTCATGGATATTGCATATGCTCGGTGAAAAAATCGGAAGATCTACCCTGATCAAAGGGATAGTTGAATATTACGATCAGTTCAAGCATAATAGCGCGAGCTCTTATGATTTTGTTGAAGTAATAGAAAATGTTTCGGGAGTTGATCTTAATGAGTTTGCAGATGACTGGCTTTACTCTGCTGGCCATCCGGTTATCTCCTTAAGTACAAGTTATAGCAATGGGACATTCCTGATGGAATTAACTCAGGTCCAACAGCACAAAATGGCTTTCACCTTTCCAGTTGAGATAAAATTAATCCTTGAAGATGAATCTGAAGTATCATTTGCATTCGATATCCTTTTCAGAAGACATGAGTTTGTGCTGAAATTGCCTTCTGAACCAGTGGAAGTTATAATTGATCCGGATATTAAGCTTCTGTTTGAGCAAGTCTGAATTTCCTATTATAATTTTTAAGTGTATGAAAATCACAGCAGCGGCCGGTATGGCAATATTTTGTTTAATCTTCGGATGTTCCCGGGGTTATGAAAATCCGTATTACAACAAAATACTGGATGACATAAAGCAGCCTGCAATTGAAAAAGCAGATAAATACCTGAGTAAAGACCCCGTAACCGTCACCGCGGCCTACTGTGAACGCAGTGCCGGCGGACGTCATGATTTCTATTCTGAAGGTGATTACTGGTGGCCTGACCCTGATGATCCGGAAGGACCATACATTAGAAAAGACGGGCTCAGCAACCCCAATGTATTTTCAGATCATCGCCATGCTATGGTTCGTTTAAGCGAACATACCTCAACCCTTGCATCAGCCTGGCTTTTTACGGGTGAGCAAAAATATGCCCTTAAAGCCCTCGAGCATTTCAATGCCTGGTTTACAAATCCTGAAACACTTATGAACCCTCACATGCTGTATGCCCAGGCTATCAGTGGGCGTGTCACCGGAAGGGGGATAGGTCTTATTGATGCATATCATCTTGTTGAAGTTGCCCAATCTATAAGGGTGTTATCGGATAGGAACGCTATCCCCGTTGACCAGGCAGAGGACATAAAAAAATGGTTCAGCCGGTTTTTAAACTGGATGACAACCCATCAATATGGCATTGATGAAATGAATACAACTAATAACCATGCAGTTTGCTGGCTGGCAACGGCCGGAATCATGGCAAAACTTACCAGCAACCAGGAGGTTGTTGATTTATGTACCTATCGGTTTAAAAATATTGCATTACCCGGTCAAATGGGTAAAGATGGCAGTTTTCCTCGTGAACTGGATCGAACAAAGCCCTATGGCTATGCCCTGTTCAACATAGATGCGTTTGCCAATGCCGCACAAATATTATCAACTCCTGAAAACAATCTTTGGGATTTTGAAACCCCTGAGGGGAGGTCATTAAAACTGGGAATGGAATTTATTTTTCCCTATATCAAAGATAAGTCCGCGTGGCCATATAATAAAGATGTCTATATATGGGAGGAGTGGCCGGTTCGTCAGTCAAGTTTGCTGTTCGCCGGTCTGGCTTACAACATTCCTGAATACATTGACATGTATCTTGAATTAGATGCAAATCCCGCCCACCCTGAAGTGATACGCAACCTGCCAGTCAGGCATCCTGCAATATGGATGGACCTTTAGTTATTGATATTTTGACAATTAGCCAAAAACAAAGATGAACAGATACCTGGTTAGAAGGGTTATCATCAAAGTGAACAATAGGTTAAGCCATAAACCTGCCCGCACCATTTGAGGGATGGTCATTATGCCGCTCCCGTAAACTATTGCATTTGGCGGTGTTGCTACCGGAAACATAAATGCACAACTTGCTGCCACAGCAACGGGAATTGCCAGCAGCAGGGGATCCTCTCCCATCCCTATTGCTACAGAGCCCATAACAGGTAAAAAGGCTGCTGCTGTAGCAGAATTACTTGCCAGGTTGGTAAAAGTAATAACCACTCCGGTAACAATAAAAATCACAACAATAAAAGGCAGGAAAGCCAGACCAACAAAATACCCGCCTATCCATTCAGCCAGACCGGTCCGCTGAATAGCCCCGGCAAGAGTTAATCCGCCGCCAAACAAAATCAGAATTCCCCAGGGAAGCCTGGAGGCAGCCTTCCAGTCAAGAAGAAACCGGCCTGTTCGAAAGTTCAGGGGAGTGAGGAAAAGCAGCAATGCGCCGAAAATTGCTATTCCCGCATCGGATAATCCGGGAATCAATGGCTCAATCAGTGGCCTGATCATCCATAAAAGGGCAGTAAAGCCAAATATCACTGCAACCATAATCTCCCCCCTGGTGAAGGCTCCCAGACTTTTTACTTCACTGGCGATATATTCCCTGCCTCCGGGCAGACTTTTAAAAAGGACAGGAAAGGTTATTGAGGTCAGCGAAAAATATATCAACGGCATCCCGAATATTACAAGTGGAATACCCACAAGCATCCACTGTACAAAAGATATCTCCACACCGTAAGATTCACTCACAAACCCAATAAGAAGAGCATTGGTGGGTGTCCCTATTACAGTGCCCAGTCCACCGACATTAGCAGAAAATGCAATGGATAACATAAGTGCTACAGCAAAATTGCCATATTTTAAATTATCAGCGGCACTATGCTCAATGTTCTTTGTAAGCTGTATTACCGATAATGAAATAGGCAGCATCATCATTGTAGCTGCTGTATTACTGACCCACATACTCATAAAGGCCGTAGAAATCATAAACCCGAGAATGATACTTCTGGGTTTGGACCCGACCAGATAAATAATATTAAGAGCAATTCTCCGGTGCAGTCCCCATTCCTGCATCCCTATTGCAAGCATAAAGCCACCCAGAAAAAGAAAGATCATGGGATTGGCATAGGGAGAAGCAGTTTCACCAATGCCTGAAATATTGAATAGAGGAAACAAAACCAGTGGAATCATCGCCGTTGCCGGTATGGGGATAACCTCTGTAGTCCACCATATAGCCATGAGAACAGCGATTGCTGCTGTATACCATCCCTCCTGGCTTAGTCCTTCAGGCGGAGAGCTTATAATCATAAGGGAAAAAAGCAATACTCCGCCAGCCATTCCAGTAAATCTCTTTACAACTGATGAGTTGTTTGGTCCTTTCCCTGTATTTTTCCTGAGTTTTTCTTCTGAATCAGTTTTTGAAATAGTTGACGGCATTGTATGGTAATTAATTTTTTAACCCCGGGAGATAAGCCTCCATTATGCACTCTATTGAACTGAGGGAAATCATAGGCGACTTATTGTGAGTCCGCCGTCAACCATAAAAACTTCTCCGGAAGAGAATGGAAAGTATCCCCGGGCAAGTGCAAGGACAGATTTGGCTACATCGTCGGGGGTTCCCCACCTGGGTTGAATGTTCATTCCGCCATCAATAAGCTTATCATATTTATCAACAACAGCAGACGTCATATCAGTTCGTATAACACCGGGGCGGACCTCATAGACATCTATGCCATATTGAGCGAGATACACGGCCCACAGGCGGCTGTGCATGGCAAATCCGGCTTTGGAAATACAGTAATCAGCCCTGTTGGTTGATACAACCGTTGCTGAAATTGATCCTATATTAATAATGCAGCCGGAAAAAGAGTTGTCAGCTTCTTTTTGCTCAATCATAAATTTTGCTGCTGACTGGGTCAGGAAAAACGGTCCTTTAAGGTTGATACGCATAACCCTGTCATAACTCTCCTCTGTTAGCTCCAGGGGATCAAGACGTTGTAAAGGAGCAACCCCGGCATTATTGACCAGCAGGTCAAGTTTACCGAATTCATTTTTAACTCTGTCAAGCACATTGCCCATTTCATCCGGCATGCTTATATCACCCTGACAATAAACAACCCCTGCTCCCTTTTTCTCCAGATCTTTCTTTACCCAGGCAACATCGGATTCTTTCCGGACCCCATTAAGGGCAATATTATAGCCATTTTCGGCAAGTATCATTGCAATACCCAGGCCGATTCCCCTGGAGCTTCCCGTTACCAATGCAACTTTTTTCATTATTCATCACCTTTTTTGGACTCCGTAAAAAATGTGTAGTATGGATCTTCATTAACAATACGCCAAAGGTAAAGAGCAAGTTCCCGCAAATGATAATCGCCCCACATACTGGATTCGTTGCAGGGGATATTTTTACCCGAAGGCACATAATCCCAGCCATTAGGCCGGTGATATATTGAATGCAGCAGGAGTCCCTGATGCCCCTTATACGTGCTCAGGTAGGGTTCATCAAGTAAGGTCCTGCTCACTGTCAATCCTGCCTGCCAGTAATACCTTCCCTCCTCCTCCTGGCCTTTGGAGGTAAGGTGCCTGCCAAGTCTCAGCAGGCCCTGAGCGGAAATAGCTGCAGCCGAGCTGTCAACAGGTTCAAACTCATTATAGGGATCTGCATCAACTTGAGTATAATCACCAAGATTACCAAGCTGGGGAGCGCCTGTATCCCAGTAAGGTATTCCGTCAAGGGATGTGTTTTTAATATAGAAGTCGCTGGTTGCCCTTGCAGCTTTGAGCATCATTGACTCCAGGTACTCTCGCCCACCGGTGCTTTCCAGTTCATTGTCGTCTACATTATCAATAAATTCAAGTTGTTCGGCAAAGCCACATATTGCCCAGGCCAGTCCCCTTGTCCACGTAGTAAACGGTGAAAATCCCTGCTGTGAGCTCGGACAACGGAACTGGCCGTCATTTGTATTAAACACTGCTTCATGGGTCGTTCTTCCTCTTAAATCATAGTTATCCCTGCCCTCACCATAATAAACATTATACTTTGCAGTTGAATCTATATGGCGGAGCATCCTTTCCATCAGGGAAATCTTTTCATCATGTTCTGAGAACAGTGCGTGCCCAAGCTGGTGACTTATAGCCAGTGCCCGCATGGAGCGGATTGTATCAACAAACAGTGAATGAGGTCCATTGAATGAATATACAAACCCACTTCCACATGCCGTATTTGTCCACCTCATTGCCTGAACAGCACCGGTACATTTAAGGGCAAGATCATAAAAGGATTTTTCCCAGTTACAGGATTCAATTCTGCCTTCGATAAATAGCCTTCTGAGAGCTCCATAAGTGCTTACATTATTGAAGCCATGATCATGTACCCCCATATGGGTTATGTGGGGGGCCATCAGCTCAAGGGTTGATTCCCTGCCCATCTCCAGATATTTCTGTTCACCGGTTGCATCAAATTGTATAATCTCACCCCCGAACTGAAATCCCTGGGTCCATTCAGTCCACCCTCTTGTTGTATATTTTCCCTCACGTGTAAATACCGGAGAACCCTTGGAAACATCATACTCTTTACGTATCAGGGAAATTTTTTCTGCAGATAACTGCCATAAGCGCTCAAGTGCCTGTTTCAGATCCAAAGGCTTAATTTCGTTTTTTATCTTCATCTCCTTAAAATTTAAATAATAATAAACTCCGGAGCAGTGCCCCGGGTATATCATATTGAATTTATTATTTCAGTTCAGGTACATTTATCCATATCCGCTTTTTAGAAGCCTCAAGAGCAAGTTCTGCTAACTGAACACCTTTAGCAGCTTCATGGAGGTCCCAGGGAAAAGGATCATCATTGACAATGTGTTTTAGAAACAGCTCCCACTGAATTTTAAAAGCATTATCATGTTCTTCATATGAAGGCATTTTCATCCAGTTATCAAAAAATCTTAAGGGTGACTCAATATCAGGATTCCAAACCGGTCGGGGGGTTGCAGAATAGGGCTGCATCCACAAATCCCTCAGTCCGGCAATTGCAGAGCCTCTTGTACCGTCTACCTGCATACAAAAAAGGTCATCACGCCTGACCCTTGTCGCCCACGAAGAATTTATCTGTGCAACAACACCGTTTTCAAGTTCAAATATTGCATAGGCTGTATCATCTGCTGTCGCCCTATATAAACTTCCGTCCGATTCAAAACGTTCGGGAATAAGGGTGGTGCCCAGGCAGGCAAGAGATTTCACGCCTGCAAAAAGATTGTCAAGGACATAGCGCCAGTGACAGAACATGTCCAGTATTATACCTCCTCCATCCTCTTTCCTGTAATTCCATGAAGGTCTTTGAGCAGGTACACTATCACCCTCAAATACCCAATAGCCAAAATCAGCTTTTACTGATAAAATTTTTCCGAAAAAGCCCTGGTCGATCAATCTTTTCAATTTAACAAGTCCGGGAAGCCACAATTTATCCTGAACCACTCCATGCTTAATTGCTGCAGACCTGGCAAGATCATAAAGCTCCATTGAATCTTTTGATGTGGCAGCAACAGGTTTCTCACAATAAATATGTTTACCGGCATTAATGGCATTTTTCACACTTTCAAATCTCATATCAGTGACCTGGGCATCAAAATAAACAGGGTAATCGCTATTTTCAAGCAGGGAGTCCAGATCGGTCGACCAGTCACTGATGCCTGTCTCTTTACTAAGCTCTTTAAGTTTTGAGTCACTCCTTCCAACAAGAACCGGTTTGGGCATTACCACCGTATCATCGTTAACTTTCAATCCGCCCTGCCTGATAATTGGAAGCACAGAGCGCATCAGATGTTGATTTTTACCCATTCTTCCTGTCACGCCGTTCATAATGATGCCAAGAGGGCGGATTTCAATTTTTTTATCCATGGTAACTAATTTATATTTTATTATGATGCGGGATTATTCTTTGGAGAAATCCCAATATTAAAATTTTTTCCGGGATTACAATAATAAAAATCAGGTTTGTAAAACGGTAGTTTTGTATGCCTCAACAATCTTTTGCAGATATTCATCCTGATCCATCGCCCAATATGCACTTGAAAATATTTCCACCTCATTAAATCCATCAAAACCAGCCTGGTTGACCCATTTCTTTATCCGGGATATGTTAATACACCCTTCACCCATTATCCCCCTGTCGAGTAAAATGTCGGTGGAAGGAACCTTCCAGTCACAAATATGAAAAGCAAACAGGTTGTCATGCTTTCCACAACGTTTTATTTCATTCTCCAAACCTTCATCCCACCAGACATGATAAACATCCACAGCTACACCAAGAAAATCAGATTCAATAGATTCAACCATATCATTGGCTTGTTTCATTGTAGTTATTGCTGACCTGGTATCAGCATAAACAGGATGAAGGGGCTCAATAGCAAGCCTGATTTGAAGTTTTTCGGCAAGGGGAAGCACAGACTCTATACCCGCTTTTATCTGGTCTCTCGAAGTTTCAAGCGATTGCCGGGGATCAGCACCACATACAAGAACAACTAAAGGAGCTCCCAGTTCTGATGCTTCTTCAACAGCTGCTTTATTATCGGCAATGGCTTCTTTTCTTTTATGTTCATCGGCTGCTGGAAAAAACCCTCCCCTGCATAAAGATACAACTTCAAGACCGGAATTTCTTATCATTTCACCCACTTGCCGGGGACTGTATTGGGCGTATGCATCTCTCCAGACAGTTATGCCCTTTGCTCCAAGGGAGGAAAATTTATCTATAGCGGTTCCAATTTCAAGGGGTTTTGTAGTTATAGTGTGTATACATAATTTGGTTAAATCGTTAATAGCTCCTTTATCCATAATAGTTAAGGGTGAAAATATAACTCGCCGGAGCAGTTACCAGTGAATTATGTTGATGAATCATAATTTAAAAACCTGTTAAATTATATTATTGTTATATTCGATAAAATTACATAAATTTCAACTATTGGCGGTCCTTGATTGTTAATTATACCCGACAGGTATTTTATTTTATTAACAATCAGGCTGATTATCATTAAAAATATTATTTATGAAGATATTGATTACCGGAACCGGAAAAGGGCTTGGCAGCGGACTTGCCCATTATTACCTTGAAAACGGTAATACAGTCTATGGAATTAGCAGGAACAGCAACAATAAACTTGATAATTTTCAGGATTTTCATTTTATTTCCCAGGATCTTTCGAAATTTGATGAAATAAAACAGAGAATTCCGGGCTTTCTCATGCAGGCAGGAGAGCTGGACCTTGTGATTTTAAATGCAGGGATCATATCTGAGATAAAAGACTTAAAAGATTGCACCCTGGATGAAATTCGGAATGTAATGGATATTAATGTCTGGGCAAACAAACTACTTATTGATCTTCTGTTCTCAAATCTGAGAAGCGTCAGGCAGATTGCGGCTATTTCTTCAGGAGCCTCAGTTTATGGAAACAGGGGTTGGAATGCTTATTCGTTATCAAAAGCCACTTTGAATATGCTTATTAAGCTATATGCAAGGGAACAGGAAAACACCCATTTCTGCTCTATTGCTCCAGGTCTTATAGATAGTGGCATGCAGGACTACATATATTCTCTCAGGGATGACCCGAGATTTTCATCACTGGATAAACTAAAGAATGCAAAAAGAACGGGACAAATGCCAACTCCTTTTGAGGCAGCCCCAATAGTGGCAAAATCTCTCATTAAAGCTCTGGACAGAGAGAGCGGAAGTTTTCTCGATGTAAGGGAAATGGAATAATGCAGGCATGCCGGGCTTTGGTTCATCGCCTTTCTTCATTATATATAAGAACAGGCAACTGGGTTTCCCTGGCAATCTTTTCTGAGCGGCTTCCATGAAGAAGCCTGTCGATAAACCCCCTGTTTTCTCTTAACAGTACAATAAGATCGGCATCCATCATGAGTGCAAAATTATGAAGTTCTTCAACCAGAGGCTCACCAGGTTTTTCCTGTAAAACTTTAACCTCGATCATTTCATATCCGGTCTCAGATTTTATCATATCGGCAAATCCCTCTCCCCTGACCCTTTCTGCAAAATCAGCTTCCGGGGATATATGAACTGCAGTTATGTTTGCAGGGAATTTGGAAGCAAACCTGGACAGAATCTTCATATTATGTATGTCTTCCTTATGATAATCCGTTGCATAAAGTATCTCAGAGAATGGTTTATAGGCAATACCTTCAGGTACTATCCAAACCGGACATTTAACCGTTCTGATTATATCAACATTTCTTGCATTATCAGAAAACAGGGAATGCTCTTTTGAACCACTCAGCATAACAGCACCAACCTTTTTGTCTTTACAGTAGGACCCTATGACATCAGGGGCCCGTCCAACCTCAACACTGTATTCCAGTAAGGGAAGATCGGGATCTGATGCATTAAGCCTGCTTATCTGAAGCTCAAAGTGATGTCTTGCTTTCTCAGTTTCCTTTTTAGTACCGTCATGATTTAATGATGCAGCTGCCGTGAGGCTGCCGGGAAAGCCCATGGGATATGGCTGAGGAGTATGCACGTGAATATATTTCACCGTCATCTCCAAATCCCTTGCGACATATGCAGCATAAGTAATAAAAAGCTTGGCTTTTGCCGGCGACAACACATTTACCAGTAACTCTTTCATCAGAAGGTATTTAAATTATTAATTGGCCTGATTAATCTTATTCCTGTATTGTTTTTACATTTGAGTGACAAACTAAAAATAATTGCTTATAATTATTTATTATTTTTATTGCAAGAGCCGTACCGTAAAAAGCACTGTTATTATAATAAATAAGTAACCAAATGAATAATAATAAGTTATTCATTCATAAAAAATACATAATAACCCCTGATAAATTAACTGTGGATAAATTCCACAATCTTAAAGCAAACCTTTTAGCAGATCAATTACCTGTTCTTGTTTTTCCATCATATACCTTGCATCTGTCTGTGTCATGCCAACTTTTATAGAGTATGCCGTTGCAGGGAGAGACTGGAAAAGGAGTTCATCGCTCCATCCGGCCCCAATAGCCAGGATGAAATCATATTTTTTCCTGTCAAGCCAGTGCCAGGCGAGATCACCTTTATTTATGCCCGAATTACTTATTTCAAGCACTTTGTTGCCATGGAAAATCTGTATATCAATATTTGCTGTAATGCTTATTAGATGATCAGTAAGTTCCTGTGCTATAAATGGTGCCTGTTCTATATCGGCTTTATGATAATGCCAGCTTAAGGAATAATCCTTTTCCCTGATTTGTGCTCCGGGAAGACGGCCTGTATAAAGTTCAAGAATAGGCAGAATATCTTCCTTCCATTCACCTGAGAGAGGCTTTAACTGAGTCCATTCGTCTGAATCATGTTCCTTTATCCAGGAGCCGTATTCGGCGGTAAGATTTACAGGTATAATGCCAAGCCATTTCCCAAGATCATCCTTACCTCGACCGCTTAATATTACAATATCAGTTCCTGATTGCTTCTGTATATTGTTTAACAATTCTAGCAGCTCTTTTGAGGGTTTTGCGGTTTTTGGATTTCCGCTCAACGGAACCAGGGTTCCATCATAATTAACAATTATAATTTTGCGGGATGAATTTCTGTAATCAGTTAATAAATCACGGATAATCTCATCGCTTAAAAATTTATCCCGGAAGGAAGAATCAGAAATATTTCTGATTTCGGTGAGTGAATCAACAAAATCAGAGGCCCATTTAGTAATATCATATCTTTTGAGCCTTAACTGCATAGCATTATTACCGCATATCTGCTTTTTTTCCGGTATGCTGAGAGCTGTTTTAATGGCTTCAGCTATTTCATCAATACTATTGGGATTTATTATTAAACTTTCGCTCAGCTCCTTGGATGCCCCGGTAAATTCACTTAATATTAGAACACCTTTTTTATCATTTCTTGATGCTACAAATTCCTTGGCCACAAGGTTCATCCCGTCACGAAGCGGGGTAAGAAGTGCCACATCGCTTAAACGGAACATTGATATCAGATCTTTTTGAGGAAGTGATGTGTACTGGTAGATAACCGGGGTCCATTTAAAGCTTCCGTACATCCCGTTAATATACCCTACCCATTCATCAAGACTGCTTTTTATGTCCTGGTATGAATCAACTCCTATACGTGAAGGAACCACAATCATACTCATTCTGACTTTGCCATGCCACTGGGGATTGTTGTGAAGGAACAACTCAAAGCCCTTTAACCGGTTTAGTATGCCTTTTGAATAATCGAGCCTGTCGACAGAAAGGACTACTTTTTGATCTTCCTTTGCAGGCAGATCGGGGTGAGGATTCTGCACAACCATTTTGTTGAACTTGTTATAATCCACTCCCATGGGAAAAGTATCTACTTTAACGGCTCTGCCCTGTAAATCGATTCTGCCCATATGATGTTCAAGTCCGAGAATACGTAAAACACATCTTAGAAAATACTGCGAATAGTCATGGGTGTGAAATCCTATAAGGTCGGCACCAAGCAGACCGTTTAGCAATCCGGCGCGGCTTTCGCCAGGTAACATCCGAAAAATTTCATATGCAGGAAAGGGAATGTGCAGGAAAAATCCAATGGGATTGTTCACCTTTTCCCTTAGCAACTGGGGAAGCAACATAAGGTGATAATCATGTACCCATATAATATCATCAGGTCTGATTATTTTAAGCAGCTCATCCCTGAATATTTCATTTACTTTTTTGTACTCGCCCCAAAATTCCCGGTCAAAGACAGCATAATTAGGAAAATAATGAAAAAGGGGCCAGATTGTTTTATTGCAGAATCCGAGATAAACCTTTTCCATCAACTCCTCTGACAAAAATACGGGTGATGCATTGTAGTGATTCTGAATTTTCTTCCTTACCACTTCCTGATGCTTCTTCTTAACCGATATTCCGGGCCATCCAAGCCACAGATATTCTTTAATGTCTGCTGTGGAATTCTTTAAGGAGGCAAGATAATCACTTAGCCCGGAAACAAGTCCGCCGGCACTTTTCTCCATGTAAAACTCTTCATTCCTGAACTTTAAGGAAACAGGCAGTCTGTTTGAAACAATAAGTAATCTCATATAACGGAATTATATTTTTATGGCGAAAACTAATTTTTGGAATTATTTAAAGGGTTTGTTTATAAATTTATCTTTAATCCGGGTATAATCAAAACTAACTAAAATATTGCAGAAAGGGAAGTTTTGAATCAGCAATTTGTTTCGGCTAACTCAGGCAAGACTTATATGATTATCATGAATTATCTGAGAATAGCACCGTATGCTTATATCCTGAAAAAATATCATGCTGCAACAGATCAGAAATTTATGGTCTTAACCATATTTAAGCATTTTTTGGATATCCTTAATTTTTCCAAAAAACGCAACGATATCCCCTTTTTTGAGCACTGTTTCCGATGAGGCCACACCCTGGGGAACAGTAACTTTTCGGGTAACCCCAATGGCATTGACTTCTTCTTCAACCCTCATTACCGTAAGGAGCAGTATGCTGTAATTCCTTCTGAACTTAATTTCGCCAAGCTTTTTCCCTACATAACGCTCGGGAACCACAACCTCGATAATACTGTATTCTCTTGACAGTTCGAAGGAATCAATTGTCCCAGGCAAATCCAGTTTGTTTGCCCATCTCTCGGCTGTCTCTTCCTCAGGGTGAACAATTTCACTGATCATCATGGCATCAAGTACAGTTTCGTGCAAAGGGTTTACTGCTCTGCTGATAAGCCGCTTAACCTTCATCTTTTTCATCAGTGCCGTGGTCATAAGATTGGCACCTTCATCTTCGCCTATGCAGACTACAACTACATCAGTCTCCTTCAGGGGTAAATTGGTAATTGCCTGCTGATCCGAACAATCAAGGCACAGTGTATGGGTAAGCTTCCTCTTCATTGCTTCAACCTTGCTCATCTGCTGGTCGACACCTATTACTTCATGCCCCATGGCAACAAGTCTTACAGCAAGAGAGGCTCCGAAGTTTCCAAGTCCGATAATAATAAACTTCATAAGTAAATAATAATATTAAATTATTGGTCTTATAGACGATTCATATCAGATTAATTTAACTAATTATTACATTTTCTGAGGGATAGCGGTAATTAAGATGCTCCACATTCCTAAATAATCCCATCAGGATGATCAGCATACCGATCCTCCCGGTGAACATATTGCCAATAATGATAAGTTTACTTGCATCACTGAGGCCGCCTGTTATTCCCATACTTAACCCAACAGTGCTGTAAGCGGAAAAACATTCAAATGCTATAGCCAGTAATTCCTTGTCTTCTTCCAGCGCTGTAATAAGTAAAACCGATAAACCCATCATTAGAAAAGACAGCAGGATAACAGCAAATGCCTTTTTTACCGACTCCCCGAAAATTTCACGGCCAAAAAACTCTATCCTGTCCTTTCCCCTGGCAATACTAACAACATTCATCAAAGCAATTGCAAATGCTGTCACCTTGATCCCCCCCCCGGTTGATGCAGGGCCGGCTCCCACCCACATAAGGAACATCACAAGCAATAGTGTGGGTAGCCCCAGTGCAGATGTGTCAATAGTGTTAAAGCCGGCTGACCTGGGTGTTGCTGCTCCAAAAAAAGCAGAAATAATTTTCCCGGCACCCTGATGTTCGGCAAGAGTGTTTTGGTATTCAAAAATATAGAAAAAAAACGTACCCCCAGCCAGTAATATGATAGTTGTTATCAGAATTATCCTGGTATTTATATTAATAACCCGGGGAACATGCAATGCCCTTCTTTTAAACAAACGGTTCACCATGTAATGTTGCAGATATTTAAAAAAATTATACATCAATGGAAAACCAAGTCCGCCAGCAATAAATAAACCAGCAATGATCATGTGAAGGCTGTAATTAAATCTGAAAGCAGTGTCATAAAGACTTTCGGACAACGTGGTAAAACCAGCGTTGCAAAATCCTGAAACAGAATGAAAAACTGAAAAATAGATCCGATCTTCAATTGAGTTTATTATTTCCTTGTCCAGACTGAAATAAATAAATACTGCTCCAACAGCCTCGATAATCAAGGTAAAAAAGATTATAAGCTTTACTGTGCTGAAAACTTCTGCAATTTTTTCGGAATTTGTCATGTCCTTCAGCATCAATTGTCCCCCGTAAGTGGAGCTTCTGGTTAAAAAATGGACAAAAAAACTTGAAAAGGTCATTATTCCAATCCCCCCCATTTGTATAAGCAATAATATAATTACCTGTCCAAAAACGGTGAAGTAGGTTCCTGTATCAACAACAATCAAACCGGTGATGCAAAAAGCACTTGTAGAAGTAAAAAGGGCATCTGTAAAGGAAATACCAGAATAGGTCGCATTGGGTAACAAAAGAAGTCCCGTGCCTAAAAGGATAATGGCAAAATAACTGGTTACAAAAAGTTGAGCAGGACTAAGAAACCGAATTTTAGGGCCTGATTCGAGAGCTGAAAATTCACGTAAAAAAACAAGGAAAACACCAAGGTATCTGAGAAAAGTAAAGTTAAAAAAATACATGGTTTCCATGCCTGAGGTTCCGGCAATAAGGGCTCCAAGAAAAATGGCAAACAAGATATCGAATACCCTGATATTAATTGCCGGCTGTTCTTTTAAAAAAATGTACCTTCCGATTACAGAAATCAATCCGAGAATAATAGCAGACTTGTAGATTCCCAGCAATACTCTTTGGGAAAACGTTTCCTGATAAAATCCATATTCATAAATAACAGCCATTATAGCAATTAAACTGAACCAGAAAGGAATCTGTTTTATATACCTCATAAGTAAATATTTAGATTAAATCTCTGGTCTTATAGATCTTACCATAACAATATTGTCATGCACCATTCATTCGTATAAAGTATAGTTAACAATTTGTTTAACAATGTGTTACCAATTCATGATTCGGATATTTTACTTTTCAATCCATGGAACCCGCATGGTTTGTTCATGTTATTTTGTCTGCCAAAGGCTGATGCGGGTTTCATACGAATAAACTATTGTTATCAAATTTTAATTCAGTTATTTACTAAGGCA
>SLPB01000032.1 GCA_007132225.1 Bacteroidales bacterium
CTGACTGACTGGGGGCTTGGGGACTGGGTTCCGGTGAGATCCAGGGCTGATGTTGAGCTCACTTCAACGGTTTACTACTATGTTGTTGCCTCAATACTTGCAGATGCCGCAGAGTTGTTCGGCAGGCAGGAGGATCACAGGAAGTATTCAGCGCTGGCAGAGAATATCAGGGATGCGTTTAATGATAAGTTCCTGGACAGTGAAGCCGGCATCTATGGAAGCGGATACCAGAGTGAGCTGAGTATGCCCCTGTTTTGGGGACTTGTACCCGGGGATATGAAGGCAAGGGTTGCGGCTAACCTCGCCGGGCTTGTTGCAGAGAATAATTTTCATATTGATGTGGGCCTGCTCGGTTCAAAAGCCTTGTTGAATGCACTAAGCGAGAATGGTTATGCCGATGTTGCATGGAAGGTTGCCTCACAGGAAACCTACCCTTCATGGGGCTGGTGGATAGTTAATGGTGCAACGACCTTTTTTGAAAACTGGTCAATTGATGCGGACAGGGATATTTCCATGAACCATATTATGTTCGGGGAGATCAGTGCCTGGCTTTACAAAGCTCCCGGGGGAATTAACCCGGACAGGGAGAACCCCGGGTTCAAAAACGTTATCCTGAAACCCCGCTTTGTTGATGGACTTGACCATTTTGAGGCTGTGCATCATGGTCCTTACGGAGAGATCAAATCCTCCTGGGAAAAGGGTGGAAACAAGATCTTATATAATGTTTCCTTACCTCCCAACAGTACTGCATCGCTTCACTTGAAAGAATCATGGACAGTTCAGGAAGGTCGTCCCATATCGGTTGAGGAGGTACCAGCCGGCGCGTATGATGCTGGTCCCGGTGAAAGTACCTCATATACCGGGGATGATGCTATTGCTGGTGCTGGAGCGCGGACTGAAAGCATTATTAAGCTTGCTGCCGGAAGTTATGTTTTTGTCATTGAAAGGTTGAAATGATGACGGAAGATAACTGGTACAAATATTATCCGGGACCTTTCATTACATTTGAAGTGCCGAACGGGTCTATTAATCCATTGGCCTGACAAATTTGTTTATTGCCGTATTGCGTAACGGTTACCCTGTAAGTATTGGTGATGTCATAAGAAGCCAAACAGAAGGGGGTTAACTAACCTGAATACAATACAAGTATGAATTATTATGTGTTATCATTATTCCATATTCAAAACTGCAGATGAAATTGCCGCCCGATACAGTATAAATATCCGGTCTGAGCGGATTAACCCCGGGCCGGTGATGTATCATTCCAATGGATTTAATCATAATCCTCTACCTGCTGTTTATAAGGGTGATAAGGTCGGCAATTTAAAGCTTGAGTTTATGCAATGGGGACTGGTGCCCGGATGGGTGAAAGGAGAGGGGCAGGCAATAAAAATGAGGTCTCACACCCTCAATGCCAGGGGAGAAACTGTAGATTCGAAGCCCAGTTTCAGAGCATCCTTCAGAACCAGACCATGCCTTGTGCCTTCTGTGGGTTATTTCGAATGGATGCACCACAAGGGGAAAAAGTTTCCTTTTTTTATTCATGTTAAAGGTTTTCCGATCGTCTCCTTTGCTGGTATCTGGGATGAATGGATTAATGAGCAAACAGGCGAAATATTGCGTTCTTTTTCTATAATTACATGCGAGGCAAACCACCTGATTGCCAGGATTCATAATACAAAAAAACGGATGCCTGTAATACTTGAAAAGGTAAATGAAGATAAATGGCTGGAATTGGAAACAGAAATATCACTTCGCAAGGGTTTGTTAAAACCATTTGATCCTTCTAAAATGAAGGCATACACTATAAGCCGGCTGATAACCGACCGGAACCGTAATTCCAATGTCCCGGAAGTACTGGAACCATACAGCTATCCAGAGCTGCAACAATCATGAATTACCAGGGATGGAAATTTTTACTATCCCCTGCTATACAGGGCAGAGCGTTTATTATACCCCAACAGTAAGAGCCATTGCAGGTAAATTCTTCTATGACATCACCGGCAAATGTTCTGCACCCTCAACATGAAGCCTTCAGCTTCGGGATTTACTTGAAGAACCTAAAAAATAGCCAACAGGCTTAAGGCCGGGAGAATGATCCGCAATGATTTTGAGCACTGCAAAAACGGGCACAAAAAGGATCATACCCGCCAGTCCCCAGATCATTGCTCCCATCATAATGGCAATAATGACAATCAAAGGATTTATCTTTACTTCATGCCCAATAATAACAGGTTCAAAAACATAGCTTTCGGTAAGCTGAATGATTATAATTATTACTGTAAACAATATGATTAATGAAAACCCTGGAAGATAAAAGATGGCAAAAATTATGGGAAGTATGCCACTGAGAAATGGTCCGAGATAGGGAATTATGGTGATCAAAGCACCGAAAATAGTCAGCAGTCCTGCATAGGGAAGATCAAAAATCAAAAAAGTGATATAGTATAATATTGCCAGAATAGCCATTACCTTGACCCTTCCCCATAAATAGTGATAAACAATCTCGCTGATTTCCTCTAAAATATCCTCCGCTTTTTTCTTTTTTTCATTACTCATAAACATCAGGAATGAGTCTTTGAATTTACTCCTGTAATACAACAAAAGGAACAAATACACCAGCACCAGCAAGAATCCTCCCGCTATATTAACCACATCACCCAGGAAGCGTGTCAGTCCCGCTTCGATAATTCCTATAATATTAGGTGAACGGTTTTGCCACAGTTCTCTTTGTTCATCAACCGAAAGATCGGTGGCAGAAGCAATTCTTTTCTGAATGTTTTCGAACTCATTCTGTATTTCATATCTGATATCAGGTATTTCCAGAACAAACCTGTTAATTTGCAGCATCGTGATATACAGGACAATACCTGTTACAATGAAGATCACCATGGTGCTGATCAGTGATGAGAATACACGGTTTATTTTATGTTTTTCCAAAAAATTGGAAAAAGGAGCCATCAGGGAAGCGAAAAATACGCCAAAAACAAAAGGGACTAAAAATGGTGATCCAAAATACAGGAGGACGAATACAATGAGGATAAACAAAAGTATCTGATTGATCTCATTTATTTTTTTCATGCCGGATTATTTGAGCCGTTAGCATGATACTAAGATAATTAAAATCACGGGCAGTACAAACAGCGCTCGGCTTATATTATATGGTTAGTTCTGAATATTTTAATCTTTTAAGCTTTGACTCTGTATAGTTGATGCACCATTTTGTTGCAGCCATGAAAAAGCAGGCACCAGTCCGATATTATCGGCAAAAGCCCTACCTCTGCCGGTTTTTTGGATGAAGATGATGGCAGATCTGCTTTCTGGTCTGGTCGTGAACTGGCATTTTCAGGTTTGAAATTTTAGCTTACTGGCCGGATCACCGTACTTCCTTCTGAATTATTTCTTTTTGATTTTTCTGTCAGATTCGTTATACCTTATGGGCCTGATATTGTCGTATGGATCAAAAACAAAAAAATTGGAAGACAACACACTCAAAATTAATATCATGGTGCATCCGGCAAATATTGCGAACATGATCATTACCTGGTATTTTATGGCAGTTGCGGGAGAGGCGCCTCCCAGGATCTGACCTGTCATCATGCCGGGTAATGAAATAAGCCCTATCACCGACATGTTTGCAATCAAGGGGTTCAACCCCTTGACAAGGGCCTCCTGAATGTAAGGGCGAATAGCTTTCTTTCGGCTTCCGTTGTTTGTAAGGATAAAATAGTAAAGTTCTTTGCGGATTGACAAACCCTCAAAATATGCAGTTAGTCCTACGATATTATGATTAATTGAATTGCCAAGGACCATACCTGATATCGGGATAAAATAACGGGCATCAAAAAAATAGTCAAGCCTGATTACAGCACCAATGAAAAAGCCGTCAATGATTGCCATGGAAAGTGTTCCTGCCATAATAAGAGGTAAAAGGAAGATACGCCAGTTGATCCGGACCCGGTAAACTATGGTGCCAGCCCCAACCAATACCATTATTAAAACCCAGAGTGAATTAATCCACGGGTTGTTCATCTCGAATATCCATTCCATATATAAGGCCACCAGGAATAACTGGATGACCATCCTTGCAACACTTATAAATATATCTTTTACCAGCCTGACACGGTAATACAAAAAAACCAGTACAGGCACCAGGAGAATTACAGAACCAAGTACAAGATCAAAAAACCCTATGTCTGCCATATCATTCATCACAGTAAGCTTAGTTTGCAAAACATTTTTTTTCTTTTGCGGTCATACCATGATCAGATTTCTTGTTTACAACTTTAGCTGAATGTGACAGAATACTGGTGTTAATTCAACTAAAGTTTCATTTAGGTTCAGATAGCTATGTTATTGTCAACAAAACTTATCCATTTATGATTATGGGAGGCTGACACAACTGTGCTGTTATTCAGGTTGCCTGTTACGCTTATTAGCTTCCCTATGGAATCATCGTCAAGCGAGGAAGTTGGCTCATCGAGCAGAATGATTTTCCGCTCCAGGGAGAGGCAAATAGCTATAACAACCCTTTGTTTTTGGCCCCCGCTCATTTCGTCAAATGGATGCATCAGCATATCGGCATTCATCCCCAGTCCTTCAATAAAATGATAAACCTTTTTCCTTGATTCTTGGTTGCTTATTAATTTCAGCAGCTCTTCGCCATTTGTGACGGGAAGATTAATATTTTGAGGTATATAAGCCATCAATGATCTTATATATTTAATATTTTGACTATTGAGTACCATCCCATCTATCTCAATGAAGCCGGTATCCGGAATAATATAACCTTGCAGTATTTTCAGCAATGACGACTTTCCTTTTCCCGAAGGTCCGGAAAAACAGACATTTTCTCCCTGATTAATAGAGAAACCAAGATCCTTGAAAACAAAGACCTTATTAAATGAAAGAGATAGGTTTTGTGCCCTGATCATGATTTGTGAAATCAAAAATATGGAAATTCCTTTATAGGCAATTCATTAAAATACGCCTTGCAACATCACCGGTAACATTTGAGTTTTCCCCGTAGGCAACTCCTGCTTTATTGAATCTTCCGGCAATGATATCCATAGTTTCAACACCAATGTCTGCTTCAGATATACGTGTGGAAAGTCCGAGTGAACGGAAGAATTGTTCTGTTTTGCTGATTGCCTGATCAATACGTTCATCCGGCGTACCGTTTGTAATTTCGAAAACCCGTTCACTGTATTGCAAAAGCTTCGGAAATTTCTGCTTTTTAAGCGTGCGCAAGGTGCCCGGCAGCACCATGGCAAGGGATTCTGCATGTGTAATCCCATGCAGGGCAGTTAGTTCATGGCCTATCATATGGGTTGACCAGTCCTGGCTTATTCCCATACGGATCATGTCATTCAGCGCGAGCGTTGCCGACAGCATGAAATCTGCCATCAGGTCATAATCCCGGGGGTTTTCCATTATCATGGGGCCGACTTCAAGGATTGTCTGCATAATTCCTTCCGCCCAGCGGTCCATTATCCGGGACTGACCTGTGGTTGTCATATACTGCTCCACTACATGCACGAAAGTATCGGTAAGTCCGCAGGCAATCTGGTAGGGGGGTAGTGAGAAGGTAACTTCCGGATCAAGTATTGAAAAATCAGGATACCTGCTGCTGATAAAAGCGGCTTTTTCCCTTGTTTCTTTATTGGATATGACAGAATTCCTGTTCATTTCGGAACCGGTAGCGGGGAGTGTCATAACAGATCCATAGGGGATTGATTTTTCACCGTCGCGATTGAGGACTATCTGCCAGGAATCTCCTTCAAAGACAATGCCGGCAGCAATCAGCTTAGTACCGTCAAGCACCGAGCCACCGCCAACGGCAAGCAGAAAATCAATATTCTCCTCCCTGGCCTGTATTATGGCCTTTCGAAGAGTTTCAACAGTGGGGTTTGGTTCTATTCCCCAGAACTCAATATAACTGTGGTCTTTGAGGGCTGTGGAAACCTGATCGTAAACGCCATTGGATTTTACGCTTCCTCTGCCAAACGTTACCATCAGTCTTGCATTTTCAGGAATAAGCTCTGATAGCTTAGAAATTTGGCCACTGCCAAAAACCAGTTTAGTAGGATTATGAAAAACAAAATTATTCATATATCATTATTATTAAAGGATTTAATATGAACTGAACCCGTTCTGTGATGTCACAGGGAATAGCCGGTAACAAAGATAACACCATTATCCGTTATCGGGAAAAAGTTGCCGTATGAATATCTTTTAAAGAGGCCATATTCCAGTCCGGGCCTGTGAACCTTGTTCCACCTTTTTTATCAATATCAATATTGTTAATCATATCAGGATTAAAAACCGATATGAATCCCCCGAGATGATTGACATATATTTAAACATAGGTGTTTGCACGAAATATCTTTCGGAATTAACAAAAAATAAATAAAACAAAGCTGAAATTTTATGTTTTTTAAGAAAAAGGCCAAAAGGCCTTCAGTAGGTCCTAAAACAAGGCGAAGGTTCGAAGGGGAGGGGGCGGTCATTTTTGTCTGAGTGACTACCACCCTGAGTAGCGAGTTAAAAGGCACAGGGGAAGAACCGGAACGTTAAGTTTTTCTTAGCTTGCTAGAGGTATCCATTTTATACTATGCTCTGCAGCTA
>SLPB01000072.1 GCA_007132225.1 Bacteroidales bacterium
ATTGTTTTTAAATCCGGAAACCTTTTCCTGTCAAATCTGATTTGCAACAAGTCATTGGCTGAGTCACGAAAATCAATGAAAATAAGCTCTCCATGATCGCGCAGACTTGAAACCCAGCCAGCAACCAACACCTCATGGTCAACATTTTTTTCCGATACATCAGAAACCAGATGAGTTCTGTATTTTTCTTTCAGAGAGATACTCTCCTTCGCCTTTTCTTCAATTGTAATAATTCCGGCTCTCTCCTCTGGTTGAACAGTTTTTCCGGTTATTACTTCAGGAATTTCAAAATTCTCAGATTTCTGGATAATACTTAGAATTTTTTCACGAATGGCTTTTCCTGATACTCCTTTGCCGGTTTTAGCAATTACTTTTCCTATTAATATACCAGTTCTCTTTGCATTGCCGGCGGTTATTTCATCTGCAATTGATTTGTTTTCGCTGATTGTTGAAATTACAATTTCGGTCAGCGTCTCGTCTGAAACAAAATTTTCCTCAATAAATGCGGTATAATTAAAATCCGGATCACGAATTAATTCTGAAAAGGCCTTACGCATTAATTCAACCGATATGGCTCCTTCTTTATATCGCTGTATTATTCCTATAAAGGGCTCCTTTTGAACAATTTTATCATAATCATCAGGGTCCAGATTGTTTGTTAAAATTTTTGCTAAAAACAGAGGATCTCTAATTACCTTATCTATGTCGATAAATATCCTGGCCCGGTTTATATCGGAAGTAAAAAATTTAGCATCCTGGGGCCTTACTCCCCCTTCAATTAATTGTTTTTCAATAGCAAATGGTAAGAGTTCATAATCTACACCAATTTCATCAACGGCTTTTGAGATATCAACATAAGGAATATCCGGTTCGGTAATAAACCGGTAATCAGCGGCATACTCCTTTTGCCTCATTGTTTTGGTTTGCTTAAGGTCTGAATCAAACAAAACAGTAATCTGGTCAGGCCGGAAATCATTATGTTTCTTGAAATAACTCAATTGCTTGCTAACCTCCTCGACAATTGCTTCATGCATAAACTTAAATGAATTTAAGTTTTTTATCTCCGCCCGCGGGTTAAGTACATCCGTACCGGATTTTCTCAATGAGACACTGACATCGCTTTTAAACTGACCCTTTTCAAGGTTTGCTTCCGATATCATAAGGATTTGCACGATACGCTGCAGGTATTGTGCATATGTTGAAGCATCTGCTATATTATGTATGCATGGCGTGGTTACCACCTCGATCAGGGGAACGCCTGCTTTGTTAAAATCGACCAGGGTTTGATTTTTCTCATGAATGAGTTTTGCTGCATCTTCCTCGATATGAACCTGTTCAATATCAACTTTGAAAGTTGAACCGTCATTGCGATAACATTCTACTGTTCCATCCGGAATAATCGGGCGCTGAAACTGCGTGAGCTGAAAATTTTTTGGCGAATCAGGATATTCATAATGTTTTCTATCCCAAAAAATTACTTTGTTTGACAAGGAAGAGTTAATTGCCTTGCCAAAAAGAATGGACTTTCGCACGGCTTCTGCGTTCAGTGAAGGCAAAACCCCCATTTGTCCGGTGCATATGGAACAAATATTCTCATTGGGTCTGTCCTCCTCTTTGTTTGGGCATGTACAAAATAATTTTGTATGAGTATTTAGCCTGATATGTGTTTCCAGTCCAATTACGATCTCAAGGTTATATTTACCAAGTTCAATATTCAAGGTATCCGGTTCCATCAGATAATACTCTTTAAATAATTAGCGAATTTTAAGATCAGAGCTTCCTTATTTTTACCGGCGGTAAGCTGGATGCCTTGACCAAACGGACATGTAAGTGTAGGAAGCCCGCCTAAACTAAACCCTACGGTATATGCATCTGACAGATACATCAGCAGCGGATCTTTAAGGCTTTCTCCAATTTGTGGAGTAGAATTTGGCGTTACCGGTGAGATTATAAGATTAACCTCCGAAAAATCAGATTGAAATTTACTCTGAATTTCCCGAAGCAGAATTTTTGCCTTTTTATATATTCCCTCAGAATAACCATGGGATAAAACCTGGGTTCCACCAACAATTCTTCTCTTCGTTTCATCAGTAAAATTTTCAGACCTGGTAAAGGCATAATCATCTTTTATACCTTCTCCAACAAGCCTTTCTCCGTAAGATGTGCCATCGAGTCTTGCTAAGTTCGAGGCTGTTTCAGCCATGGCCAAAACATAATAAGTGGACACCAATACGTTTGTATCAAAAAACTCCAATTCCTTTACCTCTATTCCTTTTTTCCTGATCTTACCGATCATATCATAAAAATCTCGTTTGATCTTTTCTTCGATATTTTCGTTTTCAATAAAGGATTTATAATAACCCAGGCAGAATTCATTATCAGCGGCTTCCTCATAAAAGATGCTGTCTGATATGGGGACTGAATCAATTGTTGTTGAATCACCGGAATCTTTGCCGCTCATAACATTTGTTATAATCCTGATATCCTCCAGGCTTCTTGCTATCGGGCCAACACAGTCAGTCGATGACGCATATGCCATTAAGCCAAACCTGGAAATTCTGCCGTAGGTAGGCTTTAGTCCATAAACCCTATTAAATGCAGCGGGCTGCCTTATCGAACCGCCTGTATCGCCGCCAATTGAAAAGGCAGTGAAGCCTTTTGCTACATTCACGGCACTTCCACCACTGGATCCACCGGCAACCAGGTTCTCATCCAAAGCATTTTTAACCGGTCCGAAAAATGTGTTTTCACTTGTGCTGCCATGCCCGAAACAATCGCAATTTTCTTTCACCAAAGGTATGGCGCCAGCATCCAGAAGTTTTTTAATGGCAGTTGCCGTATAGGGTGAAATATAATTCTTAAGGAACCGGGAACTTCCCGAAGCATTGAAACCCTGAAGCATATATACATCCTTTAATCCGAACGGAACGCCTTCAAGAACTCCTATTTCCTCACCTTTTTTAATTTTATTGTCAACGGCTGATGCCATCTTTAAGGCCATTTCCTCCAATAAGAAATTGGCTGTATTGTTTGAACTTTTTTGAATAGCACCAATTTTTCCGGCTATCAGATCAGAACAAGATAAGCTCCCGGTTTTAAGTGCATTATGAATTTTCAGTATCTCCGAATCTGTCATCATCTCTCAACTACTTTTGATACGACCAGGAACCCATTCTTCTCACGGGGAAAATTCCTTTTTATCAAATCCTTTTCCTGGTTCGTACTCTCAATAATTACATCATCTCGTAATTTTTCGACCGTAACATTAATATTACCTTCATCAATCCTTACGGGCATATCAGTTGAATCATGAGAAGATGCCTTACTTACAACATCAAACAGCTCATCAATACTCTGAGATGGCCTGGCTCCTTTGATGCCGGATAAAACCTCTAAGGGCATAATTTTACTCATGGTGAATAATTTATTTTCCCGGTTTAACGATATTTTATAGCACTTGATTAAAAAAAACAATTTCCGTAAAAATAACTAATCGATTATTAATTAAACTCTTTAGTGCATTATTGTTTTAGTATTTCAATCAATTCTTCGTTTGTAAGATAAAAACGGGTGAATGCTTTCGAATTGATAATGCAATTTTACCGGCTTTTCCTGGCTTATTATTTTTAAATAAAAAAATATCATTTACATTTGCATATCTGTTTAACTAATTATCCCGACAAATGAAGACTCTTGTCTTTATACCTTCACTTTCCTTCATCATTAAAGATGAAGCAGTCAGGTATTTCGGCCGGGGTAACAAACTATCTATGTAATAAATATTCTTTATCAGATATCATGACCCGGCTGTAAATAGCCGGGTTTTTTTGTAGTATAACCATTGATACAAAATGCAACTTAAAAAGGAAAAATACGCACCTGCTTCAATTGTAGTCGGCATCAGACAGAAAAAGAAAGTATGGGCCGAATTGTGGAGAGATATTAAGGAATCCGTTGCCGGCACCGATATGGATTTTACCTCAGGTGCAATAGGAAGGGCAGTGCTGTTACTGTCAATACCTATGGTGCTTGAAATGATCATGGAATCTGTATTTGCGGTGGTGGATATATTTTATGTATCCAGGCTCGGCGCCGATGCAGTTGCAGTTGTTGGAATTACCGAATCACTGATGACCGTCGTATATGCCATAGGTATGGGATTTGGTACTGCGACTGCCGCATTGGTGGCGCGGCGCACCGGCGAAAAAAATCCGAAAGGTGTATCCCTCGTCGCTGCCCAGGGCATTTTACTCGCCGTTTCAGCCTCACTGCTGATAGCATTGCCCGGATTATTCTTTGCGAAGGATTTGCTTATATTGATGGGGGCCTCACCTGAGGTCGCGGGCGATTATTATATGTACCCTGCAATTATGCTGTCGGGGAACCTGGTGATAATGCTTCTGTTTATTATCAATGCCATATTCAGAAGTTCGGGAGATGCTGCTCTTTCAATGAGGGTACTATGGTTTGCCAACATAGTAAATATTATTCTTGATCCCTTGTTCATCTTTGGATTCTGGATTATCCCCCCGCTTGGCATTAAAGGAGCGGCAATAGCTACTACTATTGGACGGGGACTGGCAGTTTTTTACCAGATATGGTTACTTACAAGCAAGGGGAGCAGGGTAAAACTGATGCCCTATCATTTCAGGCCGGATTTCATAATAATAGGAAAGCTACTCAGGCTGTCCGCCGGAGGAATAGGTCAGCTTCTGATCGCAACATCCAGCTGGATACTTATGGTAAGGATCATATCGGTATTCGGCAGTGAAGTACTGGCTGGATATACAATTGCACTGCGAATCATGATATTCAGCCTCCTGCCTTCATGGGGGTTGAGTAATGCGGCAGCCACCCTGGTCGGCCAGAACCTGGGTGCTGGGCAACCCCAACGGGCTGTCCGTTCAGTTTGGATAACGGCATATATAAATATGGTTTTTCTGGGCGTTGCAGGAGCGGTATTCTTTGCCAGTCCCGGTTTTTTCATCAGGTTGTTTATAAACGACCCGGGAGTTGTAGAGGCTGGAGCTCATTGTTTGCGGATGATAAGCATCGGTTTCGTGTTTTATGCCTTTGGTATGGTTATGATCCAGGCCTTTAATGGCGCGGGAGATACTCAGACGCCAACCTGGCTGAATTTTATTTTTTTCTGGCTGTTGGAGATACCACTTGCATGGTTCCTGGCTATAGGTATCAGCCTTGGGGAGTCAGGGGTGTATTATGCAATTGTTATTGCCGAGTCAGCAATAGCAGTGACAGGTATTATTCTTTTCCGTCGGGGTAGATGGAAGCTTAAAAAGGTGTAGTAATTCTTCGGGAAAACTGCCGGATCCTGGCATCAGGCATTCTTTAAATAATTTAAAAACCGGGCTCTGTAAGTATCACCTAATGGAACAACCATGGGCTTATTATTGATGACAACCTTAACGTAGTCGCCTATGCTAGTTATTATTTGGAGCCAAAATACCATTCTTTAGGTGGGAAATTCAAATTATTTCGGTGAACGGGCATGATCTTTCGACTAATCACACCAATTATGAACCAAAACCTGCCACAACTTTTCCAAACCTGATAATCAATTGAGAAATATATGTGATCATCGTGCTGAAAACCTTATGGATACGTTTTGGGATAGTGTACCAGTCACTGCGAATTACAGGAATAGTTAAAACTTACAATGATTCTAAAGGATTCGGATATATTAAAGTTGCAGAAGTTGCCGTTCTCAGGTTCTTGGCTTCCATCTGGTTGTTGCGCTGGCACATATGCGGGCTGAATCTTTTATTTTGACCGTATGGACAAATGAATTTTCTGTGCTGTTCTTTTGAGAAAGCATAACAACCTCGTCACCATACTGAATTTCCGATAAAAAGCGCCCGTCTATAAAGTGCAGAAAGTTGTTCTCAATAACATCATCTGGAATTGAGTCGAGCAGCCATTGGAGGTATTTTATATTATTCACATGATGATACATGTCAATTTCAGACTGCCGGACCCTGAACTCTTTCTTATAATCACCCGCCTGAACAGGATCGATTTTCCTGGCGATATTATGCTCTATGGCCTCTTCATCAATAAATGACCATTTTTTGATAATTTCCTCAAAAACAGGAACAGGCCTCCTGCGCTTAATATCAAAAAACATCCACAGCCCTTTAGCCTGCCCGATGATATTGCCTCTTTCATCAAAAATAATATTTTCACGGAAACCCCTTACTGTTGAATATTTGGACAGCCAGGTCCTGATGAGGATCTTTTCCTTATAACGCGGATACCGTTCCATTTTCATTACACCGGAAAGCAATACCCATCCTATATTCTCTTCAATAAGGTCGTAAAGACCGTAACCTATTGAATAGCAATGTTCAGCAGCCGCTTCTTCGAGTAATGCAAGCATAATGGCAGGTGAGGCTTCTCCGAACTTATTCATTTCGAAATGTCTCAGCTCATAATTTATCCCGAAACTATTGTCTTTCAGATGTTTACTATTCATAAAATAATCGCTAACATTTTAATTACCTGTCGCATATAAATA
>SLPB01000107.1 GCA_007132225.1 Bacteroidales bacterium
CGCAGAAACTGAAAAGCCGGAAGCAAATATTATAATAGAAACCCCTGAAAGTAGAGTAACACCGGTCTCATTAAACATGATGACTCTGGACTATGGAGAACTTCTCATAGAAGACAAATCACTGGGAAATATGTATTTCTACTCAGCCGGTAATGAAATATGGCAACATTATGGCTATACTGACAACCCGTGGGGATTATCAGTACAATTCAAGACTGAACTTGTTGATGCTGACACTTTTTCACTTGACACAGGTTTTGAGTTTATATACAGTTTTCACGTTGAAGAGGGAACCGATATGCTATCGTTAACTGCAGCTGCAGAGAGGCCAGAAATATTTGAGATGTCCGTGAATAATGTCAGTGTGGAGCCTTTGGAAGACAGGTGGTTCGTGGAAAGAGATTTTGCTGTTTATAATATCGGAGAGCATCTTCATGCCGGACAAAACCATATCTCCATCCGGGCAGAACCAATGAGCATATTTGCAGAACTGCATCCCGTTTACCTGTCCGGCAACTTTTCTCTTCGCAGTGCAGAAAAAGGATGGGATATAGTTCCCGCTGAACCCCTATCCATGGGCTCATGGAAAGAATCCGGCTATCCGTTTTACTCGGACAGGGTAGCATATACAAAAACCAGTGCCTTCAGCCAAATTCCAGAGAATGCCCTGGTGCAGCTTAAAGAATGGAATGGTACCGTTGCAGAAATCCGGGTTAATGATCAGCGTGCCGGAATTATACAACAACCTCCTTATCATCTGGATATTACAGACTGGATTATAGCCGGAAACAACCAGGTTGAGGTAGTGGTGTATGGTTCCCTGAAAAATCTTATGGGTCCGCATCACAATATAACAAGAAGAGGTATTGTAACCCCCTGGGATTTTAAAAGAGCCCCGGAGATCCAGCCTCGGGGAGAAGATTATGATCTGTTGGATTACGGACTGATGGAGGATTTTATAATCCTGGTCACGGAGGAATAAATATCCGTATTATACCCGGACAACAACCTGTTTATGTCATATTTAAAAATAATTTATTCAGGTTATATATAAAAATAATGCCTTCAGACAATATGACAAAACCGATCATGTTCATGTGATAATTAATTTGGCGCGATCAGATTCCCGTGGGTTAAAATAATATCCCGGAATACCAAACTACTCTCTGGGTCCCAGCGTCCCTCCCAGGTTATAGTTCTGCTGATCGCCGGTTTCATATTTGCCAACACCGGCTTTCATCAGTTCTTTCAATTCTTCAAGATGATCATGATAGATGTCCCGTGGATTTGCACTGTGCCTCTTACATATTGACGCAGCCATACCTACCATTTCTCCCATCATACCGGTAGTACGCATTACCCGCACAGTTCCCAGTGCGACATGGGTAACGCTAATATTTCTTCCGGCCATAAACAGGTTATCTACATTACGGGAATAAAAACAGCGGTATGGTATTGGATAAGGATGTATGTTAATGTGCTTTGCTATGGACTTGAATTCCTGTCCGGGAAAATGTTTGGTGTTTTCCGGATCGGGATAATGCAGGTCAATGCTCCAGGTTGTTGTTACCGTAGCATCCGGATAAAGCACATAATCCCTTATATCCTGTTCAGTTAAAATATGATCACCAAGCAAACGTCTTGACTCTCTCTTCCCGGCCACAAAGGCAACCCATTCAAGTTTGCGGTCAAGGTACTCATTTTTAGTTAATCTGTCATTTTTCAAAAATGACCAGTTGGAATAAACCACTAAAAGTCCGTAATCACGTATCCTTTCAAAATCTTTTATCTGATCTAAGTTCATTCCTGTCTCCCAGGTCCACTCTCCCATTGTGACCTTTTGTGAATTAAGCTCATTCATATCGATCCCATAACTAAACACCGGAAAAAAAGAGGGCAGGGAATCCTCAACCGAATACCACTGTACAGAAGATCCCATAATCATTTTATCGCCTTTTTCGGGTGCTGTATCTTCCCCGAATTCATCCTTACCCTCCCTGCCCATGTTATAATCAGCTCCGGCCAGGTAACCAATAGTACCATCACCGGTACAGTCTGCAAATAATGGAGCACTAAAGGTCAGTTCTTTGCCTGTCGTTGTATGTCTGGCTGTAACATTTGCTATTTCTGTGCCCTCCATTCCGACAGCAAATGCACGGTAATTGAGATATAGCGATATATTATCCTCTGAACGTACAACTCCCAGTATTTTGTGATCTTCATAATGACCCGCTGGTTGAGCGTTGCCTCCCAGTGAAGGGCCAATTTCTTTTACAACATCGCCCAAAGCGGGATATGGATCCATATTTATTCGCCCTCCCAGATGAACCCGTACCTCAGAACTGTTGTTCCCCCCAAGGACAGGACGATCCTGAATGAGGGCAACTTTCAATCCCAGGCGTGCAGCTGATATTGCTGCACTGGTTCCGGCTATGCCACCACCAATAACAACAAGGTCAAAATCACCTTCATCATCGGGTTTTGAGGGCAGGGTTGAGTATTGCCGGCGAAATTCCTCCAGTTCCACTGGTTCATCAGGTGGTATGATATCTTCACTTGTAAAAAATATGGCATCACAGCGACCATTGAACCCGGTAAGATCATTCAGGGAAACAATGGCGTGATTATTATCAATTTTAACCGTTCCTGCTTCCTGCCATTTCCATTTATCGCCATTACTCCCCAACGCAACGCCAACCTGTTCCCCATTAACCCGTACAGTGAACCTTCCCGGACCCTCGCCTGCATACCACGGGGAAGTCCAGTTATAGGTCCTTACAAAAACCCGGTATACTCCCCTTTCGGGGAAAGTCACCCGGGTAACGGCATCTTCCACAGGGACTCCCATGCCATGGGCCATAAGATATGGTGAACCCATCTGGTCCATGAATTGCTGGTCGACAACCCAACCTCCTGAATTGGTGAAACTTTCTGCTTCCAGTAAAAGTGATTTTGGTTCATTTCCATTTAATGCTGCTGCGCAGCAATAAAATACAAATAGAAATATTCTTTTCAGCATAATAGTCAGTTTTTAATTAAAATAGAGTTAAAGATTAACATATACATTATCCTGATAAATGATATGCAGAAAATCCAGCTCAAATATAATATATAAAACAAAAGAGATTGATCTTGATGGGACCCGCCTCAATGAAATATGAAGAAAAATCTGCCTTTATGGACCAACGGGAGTTATAAAGAAGCTTAATCCCGGCGGTGTAAGTACAATGACTTAAAAGTACACTGGAAATAAAGTCCTGAACCGGATTGAAAGACCCTGATTTAAATCATTTCAATAGCATCCTTCCGCACCCAGCCTTTATTACCGTCACTTAACCTGACAGCGCGCCATTCGCTTATGCTATCTTCAACAGTGACCCTGGTGCCTTCATGGATAATGAAAAGATCAGCACTGTTAATATCGGGTGAGCTTTTCACCGGAACAACCGGGGCAAAAACAATGGCTGTATCATGATTTTTCATATAATTTACCCGATCCAGTCCAAAAGAAAAACTAAGCACTGATAAAAAAAACAAGAAGGTGGCGGACCAGAAAGAAAACTTTTTTACAATAACAGAGAAGGATATAAGAAAAGCTGAAAAAAAGATCAAAAAAGAAATAAAAGCTGCCACGCTAGCAATTGCCCATTGCCCCGCACTTAAAATATCCCTCCCTGATTTCCACCAGTTACTTATGAAAAAACCGGGGAGTTCCTCAATCCTGTCCCTTGTTTGCATCCTGGCCAGCTCCAGGTTAAATTTTATATCTTCATCTGCCGGGGCAAGAAGAATTGCCCTTTCATAATTCAATATTGCATGAGGTATTTTATTTGAACGGTAGTAGGCGTTGCCAAGATTATAATATAGTTCCGGCAAGTGGTATCCTGATAAAATAATCTTCTCATATGTATCAGCAGCCTTTTCAAATTCCCCATTTATATACAGATCGTTGGCAATACTAAATAATTCCTGCGCGTCATCCGGAACATTTTGTTCAATTCGGATTTCCGGATTTTCCTCATTGTAATTTTCATAACCCTCAATTGCCATGAGTGAACAAACCGTCAAAGGCAAAAAAGCTAAAACCATTATTAGTATATATTTTATTATTGCCATCATTACCTGATATTTTGTTCAATAGATATAATTATCTTTATTGCACCCGTATAAAGGCCATCCATATCTTTTGAAGATGATGACGGAGAGTACCGGAAAAATTCACATTCTTCTATTATGTCCATAAGGCTATCGGCCTCCTTCTCAGGAACATTCTTTTCAAGAAGAGCTGCCCGTGCATTTTTACGATTAAGATCCGAAACCGGAATAAGTAATTTATCACTCAAATATCCCCATTGAGCCTTAAGCATTTCCTCAAAAAATTGAACGTGGTTATTATCCTTAAGATATCTGCCAGCTACCTTTAATCTCCTTCGTGCCATCCTGCTGGCTCTTTTGTTTCGCATAAGCGCTATATTTGACCTGTCCTTTATAGCTTTCCTATGAATTACTATAATCACCGCAAACATCATTAACGGTATAATGAACCAAAGGTAAAATCCAAAAGATTTAAATGGATCATTATCTATTCTTTTCAGAACTACCCCTGTTTTTATAAATCGTATGTCACTGCCAATTACCCTAAGGTCTCTTCTGGGTAATCCTGCTGCAACATGATCGTTATCAGCTTCATCGCTTTTGTGGACCAGCAGATTGAATTCTTCTGTACTTAAAGTGCGGAATGCGTTATGACGCGGACTGAAATAGCTGAACTGAACCGGAGGAATCATGTAATTTCCCTCTGATCGCGGTATCATCAGGTAATTAAATGATATACTCCCCTCCTGCCCGACAGCACTGTTATTGATATCTTCCTTTATATCAGGATCGTATACTTCAAGACCCGGAGGAAAATCAACTGTTGGCTGACCGATTAGTTTAAGATTGCCGTTTCCGGAAATGGAAATATTAAGACTAATGGCATCGTTTGCTTTTGTCTCCTCCTGATCAAGAACCGCGTTCAGGCTGAATTCACCAACAGCTCCCTTAAAACCTGATGGCACAGGACCCGGAAGGGGATTGACTTTAATACTGATTGCAGGACTTCTTACCGGAACTCTCCTTGTCTCAAAACCTCCGAAAAAATTATCAAACATACCGCCCCGCCTCCCGGCCCTTTCTCTTACAAGGGCGTCCATCTCAAAAGGTTCGATATCTATCTCTCCACTTCTCTGAGGAAACAGGATCAACTTTTTAAGTACACCTGTTCCATATATTTCTCCATCTATTACTTCACGATCAAGATTTCTTAAGGGAGGAGTCTCTATATCCTGCTGAAAAAAGCCACTGAAAGTGGGGAACCGGACATTTTCAATACCAGAAATATCCAGTTTGGAATACAATTTGATAGTTGCTGTAATAGCTTCGCCCTGGTAAACTTCCTTTTTATCGATTATTATATTCACAAACAGATCTTCTCCGGATACACGGGCAGGAGACGCTGCGGCTGCATGACTTTCTTGCCCCGGCAAAGAACTGCGTCCATCACTATCAGCCACAACTTCTATCCTTACGGGATTCGATGAATATTGTCCTGACTCTAAAGTTATTGTAGCCGGTTCAAAAGTATACTCACCCACTTCGGTGGCCATCAGGACATAAGTAAAGGTAACTGACTCTGTTTGTGTTACATTGCCATTAATAACCTGTACACTGCTGCTGCTTGAGGTACTTGGCCCGGAAATAAGCCTGAAATTACCAATATCGGGCAACTTCAAATTACTACCTCTTCTATTTATTGAATAGGTTAACCTGAATTGCTCCCCTATCACAACTACAGATGGCACAGAGCCGGTGAACTGAATATCCTGAGCCTTTATACCGGGAGAAGACAGCATGATCAGAACCATCAAACCAATTCCCGGTTTTGACAACCTGCTAACCAGCCTGCTATACTTATTTAAATAAACCTTGCTGACTACTCTCAGGAAATTGGCAAAAATTATATCTGGTGAATTACGTAAAAGCATATCATTAACTAAATTTTTTTAAACAGATCCGGAAAAAAATTCCAATAATTGAATTACCAGTTCCTTCCACTTCTCACTTTTTCTTCAGATGATTTTTCTTCCATAAGCTTTTCCTGCACCCTTTGTTCCTCCCGCTCGGCAGCTTCCAGCATTCGGAGGGCATCCTCGGGAGATATCTGATCAGGTCGGGGCTGAGGTTCCTGATCATCTCTATCTTCCTGGTCCTGATCCTGGTCCTGGTCATCGCCATCATCCTGGTCCTGATCCTGGTCATCGCCATCATCCTGGTCCCGATCATCGCCATCATCCTGGTCCTGGTCTTCCCGATCTTCGAGCAAGTCGAGTGCATAAGCAAGGTTATACCTGGTATCCGGGTCATGTGGATTATTACGGAGAGCCTCCTTGTAAGCTTCAATGCTTTGTTCAATCTGCCCGGACCTCAGCAATGAATTTCCAAGATTATGAAGAACCCGGGACCGGATTTCCGGATCTTCAACTTCGTCGGCCAGCTCACCAAAAAACTTTTGTGACTCATCGTATCTCTGTTGTTTGTAGAGGGAGTTCCCCAGGTTGAACCTGGCCTTTTGTGACTCCTCATTTTTTTCCATAGCCCGCCGGTAAGAGAGTTCTGATTCATCGAACTGTTCCTTCTCATACAGTTTGTTTCCCTCCCGGATAAATCTTCTTTCAGCCTGACCATAAACATTAGTGAACGTTACTGACAGTAAAAAGAGCACCGTTACCATAAATAGCATCACAAAAATTCTATTCTTCTTCATTTGCACTGTTATCAGCATAGTTATTCATGTTATCTATAAAAACATCAACTATTGAAATTATGGTTCACTTTGAGTATCAAACATTGTTAATTATAAACATCAAAAAAAATCGAAATCATTTAAACAATTTAATATTGTTAAGCCATTTGTTTTTACGCTCAAGTATGGCAAAGTCAATTATCAGCAAAATCAAAGCTAAAGCTGCCATAAACTGAAAGTGTTCGTCATATTCAGAATAAACTAATTCCCCAAATTCAAATTTATCCATCTCCTCAATTTCATTCATAATAGTTTCAAGCCCGGTTCCCGAGGAACCGGCCCTTATAAACATTCCTTCACCTGCAGAGGCAATTCCCCTTAGAGTAGCTTCATCCAGACGGGTTATGACAGTGTTCCCATTCTCATCGGTAAGAAAACGGGATCCTCCTTCTGTAACTGGTACGGGAGCTCCCTCAGGCCTCCCCATTCCTATAGTATGTATTGATATGCCCTGCTCCCTGGCAATTCTTGAAGCATGAACCGGGTCATCTTCGTGGTCTTCGCCATCGGAAATAATTATTATTGTCCTGCTTGCAGGAGAATCAGGGGTAAAAGACCGGGTTGCAAGTTCAATAGCCCTGCCAATAGCTGTGCCCTGAACCGGCACAATATCGGTGGAAACATTCTCCAGTATCATACGGGCTGCAGCATAATCGCTGGTCATTGGAATCTGAACAAAGGCATCACCGGCAAATACTATCAGGCCTATCCTGTCATTTTCAAGGTTCCTGATAAGTCTTGATATTGACATTTTTGCACGCTCCAGTCGGTTGGGTCGTATATCTTCGGCAAGCATACTCAGCGACACATCAAGCAAAATCATGATCTCAACACCCTCCCTTTTTACCTCCCGGAGCCTGGATCCTGAGCGGGGGCCGGCTATGGCAAGAATTATAAATACAAGAGATAATAAAAGCAGGATGAACTTTAAAACAGGGCGCTGTGATGAAACCAGCGGCATAAGTGATGACAAAAGCCCGGGCTGGCCAATTTTCCTGATAGCCCTCTTTCTTCTGTGTCTTATTATCAGAAAGACCAGCAACATAAATGGTATTAACCATAAAAGCCAAAGTATTTCCGTATTTGCAAACTCAAACATTTTGCAGTTTAAATTAATTAGGTTATCTGTTATATTCTATCACTCTATTACCCATTGATCAAAAGCATGTTAAAAACATACAGGCAAGCCGGAGCGGACAACAATATCTCTATTCCTGTTACTAATCTTTATGGAATACTCCGTAATATAAATATTCGTAAAAGCCACTCCATCAACAACAGCAATCCCGCTATCATAGCAAAAGCCGTATAAACTTCAGTGCTTGTATTGAACTGCTTAACATCAATCAGTGACTTTTCAAGTTCTTCTATTTCAGAATATATCTCAATAAGTTTGTCCTCATCAGTGGCACGAAAATATCGTCCGCCTGTAATCTCAGCTATCTCAATCAGAATATCCTCATCAATGTCAGCTTCAATATTTTGATACTGCACTCCCCGGGGGGTCTGAACAGGAAAAGGAGCCTCTCCCCTGCTGCCAACCCCAACAGTATATACTCTAATATCAAAAGTAGATGCAATATTGGCAGCAGTTATGGGGTCAATTGCTCCACGGTTATTTACCCCGTCGGTCAGCAGGATTATTATGCGGCTTTGTGATTCACTATTGCGCAGCCGGTTGACCGCCGTTGCAATTCCCATTCCTATGGCGGTGCCATCTTCTATCATTCCTATTTCAACTTCCTGCAACAAATTAATCAAAACAGCATGATCGGTAGTAAGCGGACACTGGGTAAAACTTTCTCCGCTGAAAATTACAAGCCCGATTCTGTCGTTCCTCCTGCCTGAAATAAACTGACCCGCAATATTTTTTGCAGACTCCATTCTGTTGGGTTTAAAATCCTCCGCCAGCATACTACTTGAAATATCAAGGGATATCATGATATCTATACCTTCGCTGGTAACCTCCTGCCACTGGTCGTGGGACTGGGGCCTGGCAAGTACAATGATCAAAAAGGCTACAGCCATCATCCTGAACATAAAAAGAATGTGATTAAGATAATGTCGAAAAGTAGATGAATTACCTTCAAACCATTGCAGTCCAGGAACTTGCAAAAATGGAAACCGGGAATTATGCCTGAGCACATACCACAATGCCATTAGTGGTATTACAAGCAAAAGCCAGAGGAAATCAGGGTATGCAAAACTATATTCACTCATTCTTTTAAACCTTTACAGCAGATATATCAGTAACTTTTTGTTGTTGCTTACCATCATCCGGTATTTTTGATTCAAATGTCTCTTTTACAAAACGAAAAGCTGTATTTAGACATTTTTCATGATCTTCCTGCCCGGGATTGGCTTTGGCAAATTTTACCAGGTCAGCTATTGAAAAGCAATCCCTGAGTAACCCGGACATTTCATTGCTCAAAAATTCATGCAGTTTAAGCTCCTGCATTATCTCTTCACTGGTTTGTTCCATTGCTGTTATGCTGAAACGTCTTTCAATATAAATACGTAAAATTTCTGTTAATCTTGTATAATAATCCTTGATCCGTCCCTGCTGCCACAAAGATTCTTCCCTGAGGAGCTTGAGTTCCCTGAGGGCAATACTATGAGCAGGCTCCGGGGGTTTCTCAGATTTGATAAGTGGTTGATTAACTTTCCTTCGTCTGAAAAACAGGAAAAGTCCCCATAAAAGCAACACTACCAGGATAACCGGAAGCATAACACGCAGCACCTCAGTTATCCCAACGGGAATATTAAAGGGTGCTTTTATATCGTATATGTCGGCTGACTGGTCAACTTCAGGTGAAAGCACGTTAAGACCCGCATGGGAAGTATAAAGAACCTTTTCATCCTCTTCTACAAAAAAGACAAATGGCAGAGGCTCCACAATATGATCTCCCGCTACAAAAGAGGTGACCCTGTACTTATTTATTATCTGTAATTTATTATCAATTTTAACCGTATCGGGGGGCATTGAATAAAGAATTTCAATTTCCCCGGAAAGTGTATCGGAAAGAGCCGGAAAACTTACATGCATTTCTTCCGGCTGCTCAAGAGTAATTACAAAATTTGTCTGCTCACCTATCCATATGCTGGTGGTATCAAAACGGGAAGAAATACTTAACAGCTGACCATTTGCAGGTAAATTGCCAGCGAACAGCAGAAAAATTATCGTTAAAACAGTTGATATAACAGGTTTATAAATCCTGCCGTTAAAACTTTTCTCTGTGATATATAATATCCTTTTTAACATATCATTTAATCTTACCTGGAACCTGTTCAATGATTCAGAAGCTGGGTAATTTCCCTGTATTAATATTAATTATTTGAATAATTCTGTTAATGTTTTATCTGCAAGAGCTTTATTTCAACAATTTTAATCACCTTCTTTTAAACAATTTTATCAGGGGTAAAACATAATCCTCTCCTGTATGAATGGATACGGCGTCTATTCCGGTTTTAAGAAACATCCCCTTTAGCATTTTATCATAATTCCTCCACCATGATGAATACTGTTCCCTCACTTTACGTGAAAGAGTATCCACCCACTTCATTTCACCAGTCTCTGAATCCATTACCCTAAGCATGCCCACCGCAGGCAATTCGGTCTCCCGCTGATCATATACCCTGATGGATACAAGGTCATGCTTTTTTGCAGTAATTTTTACAGCATCTTCCAGTTGAGATATGCCCTCTTTGCCTTTGTCTGATTCCAGGCCACCTGATAACGAAACATCAGTGCTGCCGGTAATCTTTAAGGAGGGAGAAGACTGCAGGAAATCAGAAATCAAAAATACTGTACTCCTCTTCTTTATAACATTCGTAAGGAAACGCAAGGGCACTGAAATATCGGTTTCCCTGTTTTCAGGAACAAAATCTATAAGTTCCCTTATAATATGTAAAATATGCTTACGTCCCTTTTTTGGAGGAATAAATTTCTCCATCTTGTTACTAAAGAAAATGACACCGATCTTATCATTATTTTGTATCGCTGAAAAAGACAGCACTGCAGCAATCTCAGTAATCATATTTTTCTTAAGCATGCCATGTGTGCCAAATTCCCTTGATCCACTTGAGTCAATAAGAAGCATAACCGTTAATTCACGTTCCTCCTCGAAAACTTTTACATAGGGATGATCAAACCGTGCCGTAACATTCCAGTCAATGCTCCTTATATCATCACCGGGCTGGTATTCGCGCACTTCACTAAAAGCCATGCCCCGGCCTTTGAAAGCCGAATGATAATATCCGGCAAAGATGTCACGTGAAAGCCCCCTGGACTTGATCTCTATCTTTCTGACCTTTTTTAAAAGTTCTTTTGCCTCCACAATAAAAAGAATTATATTCTGAACCAAACATTTACCTGATAGCAGGATTTTGATTATTTTTAATATTACTGTATTCTCTTACAGTCACAGTGAACATCCATTCCGATTCATCAATCCTTACTTTAAACTTTTCTCCTCTCTCTTTGGCTATCCATTGGTTTTCACCCAAAGGTTCAAATCCGGAATCATAATCGGCTATTAATTCCTGGAGATAATCAATATCCACAATAAGCCTTGTAAACAAGCAAATATCATTTTCCGACATAAAAACAATCAGAGTCTTGTCACCTGACACATGTTCAAATTTTAAAAAATTGAGCTCATCGGCATTTGGTGGCTTCCTGAAAGCAAACTCTCCCCAGTTTTTATTCATATAACTAAGGATATGGTCATGCTCCATTCCGGGAAGGATCTGTGCAGAACCTTCATCCGGGAACACAATAAAAAGCAAAACCATCAGAATTCGCATAATAAACAGATAAGCTGGTTAATTTTCAGGGTACTTCAACTTTATTCAATATTTCAGTGATGATATCCTCGGCAACAACATTTTCAGCCTCTGCCTCATAGCTCAAACCTATACGGTGGCGCATAACATCATAACAAACAGCCCTGATGTCTTCGGGAATAACATATCCGCGGTGTTTAATAAAAGCATATGCCTTGGCTGCTTTTGCGAGGTTTATGCTGGCTCGTGGTGATGCTCCGTAACTTATCATATTTTCAAATTTACTCAGCTGGTAATCTGCAGGGAACCTGGTTGAGAACACTATATCCAGAATATATTTTTCAATCTTTTCATCGATATACACATCTTTTACTACACCCCTTGCTTTGATTATATCATCAGGAGAAAGTATCCTGGACGGAGAGGGGAATTCGTTGGTCAGGTTCTGTCTGATAATAAGTATTTCTTCCGTTTTTTTCGGATATGTTATAATTACTTTAAGCATAAACCTGTCCACTTGAGCCTCAGGTAAGGGATAGGTACCCTCCTGTTCTATGGGGTTCTGGGTGGCCATCACCAGGAACGGCTGATCCAGGGTGAAAGTTTCATGTCCTATGGTTATTTGTCTTTCCTGCATTGCCTCCAAAAGAGCCGATTGCACCTTGGCAGGAGCCCTGTTGATCTCATCTGCCAGAATAAAATTGGCAAAAACAGGGCCTTTCTTTACAAAAAACTCTTCCTTTTTCTGACTGTATATCATAGTTCCTATCAAGTCGGCCGGCAACAGATCTGGGGTGAATTGTATACGGTTGAATTTTGCATTTATAATACCTGCCAGGGTGCTTATAGATAAGGTCTTGGCAAGCCCGGGTACACCTTCAATAAGAATGTGTCCATCCGTCAGTAGTCCCAGGAGCATGGAGTCAATCAAATGTTTCTGTCCGACAATAACCCGTGAGATTTCTTTATTTATAAGCTCTATAAATGAACTTTCCTGCTTTATCCGTTCATTTAATTCTTTAATATCAATTGTTTCTTCCATTTGTATGAGTTGTTAATAGGTACTGTATATTTTTTTTAATTATTAGCCACTCAGTTCATTGCATTTAACGGACTGTTAAAACCCAATATTAAGATAATCTGTTAAAATTTATTAACCAGTTTAATTTGAAAAAATCAAAAATACATCAATTTTTTATTACTAAAAGTGCTGTGAGAATCTATAAATGTGAATTTTCCTTAAAAAATTATAAATTATCAGCCACTAATAAGCTGATCAAAATGAGGCAGAAATAATTGCCAATTAAAATATCCGGTTTATATTTAAACTTTAAAAAGAGTACCATTATGTACGAAACCCTGGCTGCTATTGACGATATAAGACTTAACTTCAGCGAAGAAGGCCTTTTATATATGAACATTACCCTGGCATGTATAATGTTCGGGGTTGCCATGGAAATTAAAATTGATAATTTCAGGAAGATATTTATATACCCAAAATCCGCCGTGCTGGGTATTATTTCTCAATTTCTTATTTTACCAGCACTTACCTTCGCACTGGTTATAATAGTAAGTCCACCCCCATCCATCGCAATGGGTATGATACTAATTGCAGCGTGCCCCGGAGGAAATGTCTCAAACTTTATTTCTGCCCTGGCAAAAGCAAATATAGCCCTTTCAGTCGGATTAACTGCATTTGCCACTCTTACTGCCACTTTTTTCACACCTGTAAATTTTGCTTTCTGGGGCGGAATGTATGTGCAATACTATCAAAAAGCCGGTCATCTGAATATTCCTGTTCACATCGACTTCCTGGAAATGGCAAAAACTGTGTTTATCCTGCTTGGTATACCTCTTATCGCGGGAATGTGGTTTGCACATAAATTCCCGGCCTTTGCAGAAAGGAACATGAAGCGGATCAAAATCACCTCACTGGTGCTTTACCTTACCTTTATTGCAGGGGCTCTTTTTGCAAACCTGGAGCATTTCACTGCGGTTATCTTTCCTATAGGATTGCTTGTCTTGCTTCTTAATATCCAGACTTTGTCGACGGGATACATTGTTGGCACAGTTGCAGGGGTTCCCAGGGCAGACAGGCGGACTCTCAGCATTGAAACGGGAATACAGAACAGCGGACTGGCACTTATATTAATTTTTAATATTTTTCATGCCAATGGCGGAATGGCTTTTATGGCCGCCTGGTGGGGTATCTGGCAAATGATAAGCGGCCTGATTCTGGCATATATACTCTCCCGCATCAAATTACCCGGGATGAGCTGGCTGAGAGTTGGCATAAAATAATGTTAGCCGTCTTCACATAATAATAAAAGGAAGCTGTGAAATAATTATTGTCAGTTTTGTTAAAAAAAAACAGCAGGCCTGTAAGCCGGGTTCTGTATCCCCTGAAGGATTTCCATCATTTATCTGGGACAACTGTTGCCAGCTGCCTCGAGCGACCTACCCCTTCCGGTTATCCTGCAGAGCAGGAAATCAGGGCGGGCAACCCTGCTTTTCTGAATTACCAGAAAACCCGGAATATACATGGCCTTACAGCTCATGGGATGCACGGCTCCGCCTGTCACCAGGGGGACCGGTGAGCTCTTACCTCACCTTTTCACCCTTACCCCGGCAAGCCGGGGCGGTTATTTTCTGCTCCACTAGCCATATCCTTACGAATATCTTCCGGTTAGGAAGCATGATGCCCTGTGCTGCCCGGACTTTCCTCCCCCCGTTTTTAACAGGAGGCGATGGAACGGCCTGCTGAATTGCAAAATTACAAAAACAGTTTGTAAGTCAATTATTTAAAACAAAAATTATGCCGGTTATTTTTAAGTTTCTAAAATAAATTATCAGGAATACAGATAAAAATGGACCGGGAGGAGAAGAATACCCGAAGCTGTCAACAGAAACCGGATTGTGAGTAAAACCAGGGAGCTTAGGCGTATTTAACTATCACCTCCGGATAAAAACCAATGTGGCACCGTAACCATATTCCTTAAATGAGGCATCCTGGTATTTTAAGCGGGAATACTTTTTATCCAGTGTCTTCCTGATCTCGAATTTCAACTTGCCATTACCGATCCCGTGAATAAAAACTATACGTTTTGTTTTCCCCCGTAATGCTCCCTCAAGTGCAGTTGTAAAACGGGCCATCTGAATATCAAGAACCTCCCTTCCTGACAGAGCGCTGTGATTCTCTACCAGCTCTTCAACATGAAGATCCACCTCTTCAGTAAATGGCTCATTTATATTTGTTTCCGGCTTTTCTCGGCCTGTGCGGGAAGAAGAGGGACCATCTTTTTTTTGACTGGTTAAATGTCCGGTCTTTTGCTCTTCTATCTTTTTGACTTCACTTTCATACCTGTCAGATATCAGAGGCACTATCATGGCATTATCATCAAAAAAATCATTCACTGCCAGCATTCTGTCGGAATATACAGCAACAGGATCAATTTTGTACTCAGCTTCTGAAGGTGCTGCAGGTTCATAAATCCCTTTCATAAAAAACAAGGCCTGCAGCCTGAGAGTAATAAATGCATTTACCTGCTCCCTGCTGAATTCGCTGATAAAAACCCTGGTGTCTGATTCCACATGTCCGGTTTTTAAATTAATATATGATGTCCCATCTTTTTGTAAAAACGTATAAAGAACACTGAACCGGCTGTCATTTATAAGCCAAACCTCAATCTCCTCTTTCGACTTACTTTCAACAATACCCAAAAGGAGGTTTCTCTCGGCTTTAAGCCGTGCCGGTTTTTCCTCGTAACCGGATGATGGTGACTCTCCATGGTCATAAAAAAAGGCTGCATCACCAGAAAATCCCCTTCCATATGGATCAATCTGATCAAACGGGCCTGTTCTTGCATTTTCCAGGGATTCTTTCACAGGTTTTTCAATAAAAACCGGCTTTTCACCATCTTTTTCAACCTGTCTTTCTGCAGAGTTATCTTTTTTACCGGCTGGATCTTCATTACCGGAGGGACCGCTTACCGGAACCAATTCAGATATAAGTACCGGAAACTCAAAGCCGTCATCAGCTAATACAACAGCCATTTTTGAATCCTTAATTTCTTTTACAACACCTCCACCAGTATCATTGAGAAACTTCACCCTGTCACCCTCTTTGATCATCATTTAAGTCTTATTTAATTAATTTTTGATGTAAAAATAACTAATTTCGCGCGAACTCAATGATTTGCAGAATGGAACATTTCTCACCGGATTCTTTACGTATAGATGCTTATACATATACTCTGCCTGATAGTATGATTGCCAGGTTTCCGCTTTTAAACCGGGCAGCATCAAAACTTCTTATATATGACAGGGGTGATATAAACCAAACAACTTTCCATAATATAGCTGAATACACAGGGAGTGATGACTTAATGATCTTTAACAATACCAGGGTAATCCCGGCCAGAATACTAATGAGCAAAGACACCGGTGCAAAGATCGAAATATTTCTTCTTGAGCCTCTCTCACCTGCTGAATATAATCTTGCATTCTCGTCTTCATCAGGCTGCCGCTGGAAATGTATGACAGGAAATAAAAAAAGGTGGAAAAGCGACAAATTAAGCAGGAATCTGGTCATAGACGGAAAAAGTACAACGCTGTCCGTCCGGATTGTCAATGATAATGATCTATGGCAGGAAATTGAGTTCATGTGGGACCCCGAACACCTCCCTTTTAGCCTGGTGTTAGACAAAGCCGGCCTGCCCCCCATTCCCCCTTATCTCGACCGTATGCCGGTGAAAAGTGATAAAGTAAATTACCAGACTGTATTTTCAAGGATTGAGGGTTCAGTAGCAGCACCGACGGCAGGACTGCACTTTACAACCGGGATCCTTGAAGAACTGAAAAAGAAGGGGACCATTTTGGAAGAAATAACCCTGCATGTAGGGGCAGGAACATTCCGGCCGGTAAAATCAATAACAGCGGGTGGTCACCCGATGCATGCCGAGCATTTTTCTGTTTCCCTTGAAGCAATAGAAAAATTAAGGATAAAGCAAGGTAAAATAACTGCCGTGGGAACCACTTCGGTGCGGTCCCTGGAGAGTATATACTGGCTTGGGGTAAAACAGATTTTAAATAAAAATATCAAACATCCGTTTCTACTTAACCAGTGGGAGCACCTGCAATTGCCACAAGATATTCAGGTCCGCGAAGCTTTGGATGCCATTGCCGGCAGACTGGCACAGGAGGGTGTAAACAAGCTTGAGGCAAAAACCGAAATGATGATAATTCCCGGTTACAAATTCAGGATTACAAACAGAATGATAACCAATTTCCACCAGCCCGGGAGCACCCTTCTTTTATTGATAGCTGCATTTATTGGTCAGGACTGGCAAAAGGTATATAATTATGCCCTGAAAAATAATTTCAGGTTTCTCAGCTATGGAGACAGTTCTCTCCTGATACCGGGGATCTCAAAAAGATAGCTATGCCTTGAGTTTCTTTTCAATCTCCTGTATGCTAAACATAAACCGTTTGTCAGTATCAATAAGATTGTTAACAGTCTTGCATGCATGAAGAACAGTAGCATGATCCTTGTTTCCTATCTGTGATCCTATTGTGGCAAGTGATGATTTGGTGAGATTTTTTGAAAAGAACATGGCAATCTGCCGGGCCTGGACTATTTCACGTTTCCGGGTTTTTAACTGTAGCTGATCAATATGAATATTAAAATAATCGCAGACAACTTTTTGAATGTTCATTATTGATATTTCTCTCTTACTGTTTCTAACCAGTCTGTCGATTACCTGCTTGGCCAGTTCATTGGTTATCTCCCTTCGGTTAAGGGCGGATTGTGCAAGCAGATTGATTAATGCACCCTCAAGTTCACGTATATTAGTGGTTATATGCGTGGCAAGGGTTTCAAGCACTTCTTCGGGAATATCGATTCCGTCATTATACACTTTTTGCTTAAGAATAGCAATACGTGTTTCAATATCAGGCGATTGCATGTCAGCTGACAATCCCCATTTAAACCGGGATAGCAACCTTTGCTCCATGCCCTGTAACTCAACCGGTGGTTTGTCGGAGGTGAGAATAAGCTGTTTGCCTGACTGATGCAGATGATTGAAAATATGAAAGAAAATATCCTGCGTCTTCTCTTTACCCGCAAGATCCTGCACATCATCAATAATCAGGACATCAATAACCTGGTAAAAATGGAGAAAGTCATTCCGGTTATTGTTTCTTATGGCCTCGACAAATTGATTGGAGAACTTGTTTGCATCAACATACAAAACGGTTTTATCGGGAAACTTCTCCTTTACATCAATTCCTATGGCCTGTGCAAGATGTGTTTTTCCAAGTCCGTTCGCGCTGTAAAGGAATAATGGATTAAATGCAGTACCACCCGGGTTGGCAGCAATTGCCAACCCGGCAGAACGGGCCAGCCGGTTGCATTCACCTTCAACAAAGTTTTCAAAAGTCTTGTTAGGGCATAACTGGGGGTCAATATGGAGCTTTTTTATTCCTGGTATTATGAATGGATTTTTAATAGTAGTCTCACTATTATTCCCGGGTATGGAAACCGGTTTATTACTGGGTTCAGATTTTGATCTGCCGGGAAATTTAACAGTATAAGGCTTAATGTCGGAAAATCCGTTATTTTCCATCACCACATTATATTCAAGCTTGGCATCTTTACCGAGTTCCTTGCGGAGGGTTTTGCTTAAAATATCAATATATTGTTCTTCTAGATATTCATAGAAGAAAGGACTCGGTACCTGGATGGTTAAAATATTGCTATCAACCTTTAGAGGAACAATAGGTTCAAACCAAGTTCTGAAACTAATCGAAGGTACATTATCCCTGATTACTTCTAAACAATTATTCCAGACTAAAATATGATTGCTATCCATTTTAATTTAATCACTTTATAAAATTATTTACCCATTTAAAATTAAGTAGCAATGTTGTTAAAAAAATGAAGATAAAAAAATCATACAGGGTATTGACTTTTCAGAAAATAAAACAATGTTGTTATTAACAATCTTTTAAGAAACGAATTTAAAAAAAAATAATTACTATCACTTAATTACCAGCTCATTAGGATGTTGCGGCATTAAAGATTTGTTAGCTAAACTCTTAATGAAGTTTATTTGATGTTAGTTCTATGTCCGGGGAAAAAAAGCCATTTTTTAATCATAAGAAAAGACGCTTTGGTCAAAATTATTTAACCTCTCAGGTATTAATCCTGTCTTCGTCCAAAAACTGAAAAGTTAACATACCGCCCCGGTCGGTTTTTAATATCAATTAAAAGCATATCAAGATTTTTGGCGGCGCTTTCCAGGTTATTGTACAATTCCTCATCAGAAATCAGTTTCCCCAGTGAGCCTTCTCCCTGATTAATACTGTCTATCACCTGGCTTACTTCAGCCAGAACATCGTGGAGATTGTTAATGGTGGTATGCAGTTCCGATTTTGAAAGGGAGTCGGAAATGGCAGCAAAATTATTTAGAATGATACTTATATCTTCATTACTATCCGATAGATTTTCTGTGACCATTTCCAGGTTGGCAAGTATCCGGTTAAAATGGCTGTCTTCCCTCTTAAGCATATTGTCAATGCTGTATATGGTACTTCCAAAGTGCTCAACACTTTCAGAGATGCTTTCACGGAAATCATCATCCATAATATTATGAAATATACCCATCACCGAATCAATGGAAATCATCATATTTTCTGCCCTGCGGGCCAACGGCTCAATCTGACGGGTAACCGCCTCCTGCAGATCAGGTTTAATGTCGGAAATAAGGGTGTCTCCAGAGCTATGCTTTTCGGTGGAAAATCCCGGAACCAGTTCAACGGCCCTGGTTCCCATAAAATCGTAACTGTATATAACTGCAACAGTCCCTTTGGGTAGTTGAAATTTCCTGTCTATGGAAAGCTTTACAAGCAAATGCTGCATATCATCAACAAAACTTATATTATCAACATGACCAACTTTATAGCCTTTTAGCATCACGTGCCCCGACTCCATCAGTCCGCCGACCTCTTCATATGCAACATAATAATGATTACTCGGTGTAAGAAGGTTTGCCCCTTTCAGAAAACTAAAGCCCCAAATAAAAATCCCGATGGTCAAAACTATCAGAATTCCGATTTTAGCTTCATTTTTTAATTTAATACTCATTAAAGGTAAAAATAATTGTACGTGTTCTTTGGTAAATATAAGATTAATTTGGCAAAAAAGGTGAATATGCTATCCCCTATTATGCATCCTTTATTACTTTATCGAATAAATATAAACAGTCCGGTTATTAATTACTGTTGAGTGCCTCCTGCAATGATATCAGACTGCCTCTTTGGACAGCAACAATAAAGGCATCCGGAAAGTTGTCCGATATAGCCTTCCTTAGGACGGTTATATCCTCAAGGCTGAGAGCTTCTCCAATTACGTATTTATAAAGTCCGCCATCTTCATAAACTTCGATACCTGTCATGCCGTTAAAAAAATCGGAATCCAAAGGTATTTTGTTTCGTGATGAGCCAACCTGAACTTTAAAAATAATTTTGTCGGAATAAGTATTTGCTTCTTCATTAGTTAATTGATCAGGAACAGTTCCAGTAACATTGCCGGTATTTTCGATAATTTCCGGTAGATTATTCGAAGCATTTAAACTTCCGGAAGCATAAAGAGCGTCGCTTTTTCTTTCAATAACACTCTTGTAATCCCTGAAGGCCCTGAATATGGCTGAAGCAATATAAGCCTGTCCCTGCTCAGAATTAAGGTATAATTCCTCTTCTTCATTTGAGATAAATCCGACCTCAATTAAAACACTGGGCATGGTAGTTTGCCAAAGCACAAGAAAACCTGCCTGCCTTACACCACGGTCTATCCTTCCTGCTCTGTCCCTGAACTGATCCTGAACGTAAGAGGCGAAATTAAGGCTTTGACCTAAAAAAGTATTCTGCATCAGTGAGAATATAATGTATGATTCCGGTGAGTTGGGATCAAAGCCTTCATATTGCTCGTCATAATCTTCCTCAATAAGTATTACGGCATTTTCCTTTCTGGCAACCTCCAGATTTTCCTTTGAAGTATGAAGCCCCATAACAAAAGTATCTGTTCCCCTGATATTTTTGTTATTATTGGCATTGGCATGTATGGAAATAAAAAGATCGGCATTGCTCCTGTTTGCAATTTCAGCTCGTCTGTGTAATTCAACAAATTCATCGGTTGTCCTTGTAAACTTCACCTCCACATCGGGTAAATACTGATTTATATACTCTCCAAGCTTTAGTGAAATATCCAGAACCACATCTTTCTCCTTGCTGATCCTGCCGATTGCTCCCGGATCACGGCCACCATGACCGGGATCTATAACCACCCTTCTTAAACGGTAAGCTCCTCCATCATCCTTATAGCTGTAAACGGGATATGAGAAAAATAATGCAATTAAAGCAAGAATAATTAAAGAAATCCGTTTAACTTGAAAATACATATCCGCCAAAAACTTTATTAGCATTGATCTCCGATTTGATTTTATTGGTTAGTTTTGAGGTTTAATTTCCAAACTGATATCTTTACAAAAATAGTATAATAAAATTGCATATTAAGAATACATTTAAGCTTTTTAAGCCTTTCTTACAAATTATACTTTTATTATTGTTACTGGCCTTTAATGTTGAAGAGCCTTGCTGTGAGCAAGATTATTCAGCAACTGATACAACACGTCTTAAGGCAAACGCCGTTCACTCCCCCCAAATACCGGAAAATCAGCATTATACACAACCAAACCATCATCAGCCAGGTGCTTTGCAGGGTTTGCAACAACCCCAGGAACAACAAAGGGATACCTTACCGGACTTGCAACTGCCGGAAGAA
>SLPB01000052.1 GCA_007132225.1 Bacteroidales bacterium
AATAATATGAAAACACTTGTCATAATCGATTTGCAAAATGATTTCATTCCCGGCGGAGCACTGGAAGTACCGGAAGGAGATAAAATAATTCCCGTTATCAACAGGCTGCAGGAAAAGTTTGATCTGGTAATAGCTACTCAGGACTGGCATCCGCAAAATCACATGAGTTTTGCATCGAATCATCAGGGAAAAGAACCTTTTGACACAATTAAATGGCACAGCATGGATCAGATACTCTGGCCGGATCATTGCGTTCAGAACACAAAAGGGGCCGAATTTCATCCTGAACTGGATACACAAAAGGTGGAGGCCTTTTTCCGTAAAGGCATGGACAAGTCTATTGACAGCTACAGCGGATTCTACGACAATGGCCATGAAAAGAATACCGGACTGGCCGGATATCTGCGTGAGCGTAATGCAAATGACCTCTATTTTTGCGGACTGGCGGCAGATGTATGTGTCACTTTTTCAATTCAGGATGCCATTAAGGAAGGATTTGTAACAACCCTGATAGAAGATGCAACACGTCCCATTGATTCAGAAAAATTTGAGAAAATTAAAGAAGAATTAACAGGAAAAGATTGTAAGATAATTACTGCCAATGATATTGCCGGGTAAGATCAAAGCAGTATTTCTAAATAATAAATGTTCTAAAAAAACTTATTGTTATGAATCAATCATCCGAAGAAAATAAAAATCAGGATATTTTTGACAGGTTAACCTGGGATGACAGTATAGATGCCCATGATATAAGCGTTTCAGTCCTGGATGGTGTTGCTTCCCTTGAAGGCACCGTGCCAAGTTATGCTGCAAAAATGGCAGTGGAAGGATATGCTTACCAGGCCTCCGAGATAACAGATGTAAGAAATAACCTAACAGTTGATTTCCCAACTGCAGAAGCTGTGCCAAGCGATCTTGAATTAATCACTAATATTGAAAATAAACTCAAATGGAACAGCCAGATCAACGCCAAAGGAATTAAAGTGGATGCAACAAATGGTAAAGTCATTTTATCTGGTGTTGTTGACTCCTACTGGAGAAAAAAAAGTGCTGAGGATATAACTCTGAAAACCCGCGGGGTTGTGGACGTTGCAAATGATTTAAATGTGACACCTGTAAAGCCGGTTGACGACATTGATATTGAAAATGATATAAGGAATGCTTACAGGCGAAACGGCATAACAGGGGATGAAAGTGATCTTAGAGTAAGTGTTAATGGTGGTATAGTCAAGCTTAGCGGATCTTTACCAAATTACCTTTTGAAAGTCAGCGCCAAAGAAATTGCTGCATATACTTCTGGAGTCAAGAATATTGTTGATGAAATTATAATTAAATGACCCACAGTCTGCTGACAGCCAGGGTCCCGGCCGGCTGGCTGAGGAAGGTTTAATATTCATGAATGCATATGCAGCTGCTTCTATATGTTCACCGGCTATAAAAGAGCAACTCAGGAGTATTCTTCAAACCTGGAGAAAGAAAGTTGCAGCACAAATGATGACCAGGAACCTTTAACTAATAATGATTAGCTGTCTTTTTCCACATTCAGTGGGGAATATTGTTGAATTAATCCTCATGCTGAAATTGCTTTTATCTGATGCATTAGACTTAAAATGATATCCTTAGCTGCTGTAATACTGAGAAATACAACAGACTAATCTTAGTGTAAAAAATCGTGGCATACTATTTTCAGTTACCTGATTACATCATAAAAAAATACTACTATGGATAAACTGGAATTTAAAGGACAATGGAACGAAATAAAAGGTAAGCTTAAGCAAAGATATGCTAAACTTACAGATGATGATCTTAATTACAGGGAAGGTTTAAAGGACGAATTGCTGGGGAAATTGCAAAAAAAACTTGGCAAAACCCGTGACGATCTGATTAAAGAAATTAAATCACTTTGAAAAACAGGCTTTAATAAAATAAAGCCGGCTGGCTGTCCAAAAATATTGACACTATAAATAACCGTGTCAAACATTAAATAATTTTAACGCATGAAAAAATTAGGTATTACTCTTATTGTAATAGGAATTCTTATTACGGTATTCTCTGGAATAACCCTTCAAAGAGAAGAAGAGATAGCAGAAATAGGCGACTATGAAATTACCAGGGAGGAAGAGGAAAGAATTACCTGGCCAAGATGGGCCGGAGGGGGAATAGTTGTTGCAGGTGTTATAGTTTTCCTTATTGGCAGAAGAAAATAACCAGATATATAATTAAAGGTGCTGTCTGCATGACATCATAATTTGAATTTTAAATTCAGGAAAATTGCAATTGTTCATTCATTGCAATTTTCTTTTTTTTCAAACACAATCCGGGGGTAGCAAGTAGTTTTAAATTATATTGTCGGCCAACGGATTGGCACACTATGAAATTTTCCTTATATGTGGAAATTGTTGCAATGTGCGAATATTTTCCACAACAATCATAAAATTTTCGACTAATAGTCTGGTCTTTAACCTCCCTGCTGGTTTCAAATAATATGATTTAAATATTATATCCCGCAATCATCAAAAGAATAAACACGATAATCAACAGAACAAATCAAAAACCAGGATGCTTCATTTCTCAAAGATTATTTGTCCCCAAAAATCAACCATTATAATTCAACCAGTTAATTAGTAATACCAGCTAACGTAAACACTTGGTTTAGTGATACCTGGATACACACCACCTCGATTTTACACATATAAATAAACTATTGTAAAAAATATTTGTTACTAAACAAGGTTGATTGTGAATAAAGCTATTGATTACCATATTAGTAAAGGATTTTTGCAAGGTTTACGGGAAGGGCAAAATGGTGTAAAATTTCCACATTATATTTTAGTGCTCCCAAAATAACAAGAGTTTTAAAACATCTTTTAAAACTCTACATCGACCTGTACATCTGAATTATACGCAATGTTTAGATGCATTACAAATTAATGTAATGATTTATATGATTAATAAAATAGTCTGGTATGAATTTGGATTAATCTATCCATCAATATTGAAATAAATAAAATTTATAAATGTTCCTGACTAATTAAAAATCAGAGACAAACACTAATTTAAGTAAATACAAAAACCTTCGGTTATGAAAAATTTTTTTACCCTTGGTTTGATCCTGAAGTTTTTGATGGTGATTGTTTTCTATTTTGGGGATGTTGTCATAAACCCATCAGGAAATCACTACGCAAACCGTAATTTTGCCACTGATGCTTCAGGAAACAACCTTATAAATCAGCACATATCAATTGGTTCTTTATCAGACAACAACTTGATAAACTGGGGGATATCAATGGATTCACCAGGTCTTTATCCCCTTCATAAAACACTTGACCTTGACTGGAAACAAATAAGGTCCGTATCTCGACGAATAAATAATGATTTTTCAGATTTTGATGGTTTTGAACACCTGGAATCAGCTATTGCTTTTATGCTTGGCAAATATGATATAAAAGGAGCTTCTGTAGCAGTAGCAAGGGATGGACAACTGGTTTTTGCAAAAGGTCTTGGTTATGCTGATGCAGAATCCGAAGAGCCTGTTAAGCCGGCCCACCTTTTCAGAATTGCCAGCGTATCAAAGCTAATTACAGCAACTACTATAATGAAAATGAGGGAGCTGGATTTACTTGATATAGACGATAAGGTTTTCGGAAAAGATGGTATATTAAATGATCCTGTATACCTGAATTATGCTGATCCAAGAGTTGAGGATATCACCGTTCGCCATCTGCTTAATCACTCTTCAGGATGGGACAGGCGTTATGGTGATCATATAGCTATGCACTACCATATTGCCAGGGATATGCAAATTAATAACAATGATCTTAGCGTGACGGATATACTGACCTTTGCCATGAAAAACGGGCTCCATTTTGATCCGGGTTCCCGAACCAGCTACTCGAACCTTGGGTATGTAATACTGGGACAAATTATTGAGGCTGTTTCAGGTGTTAATTATGAATCTTATGTCAGAAAGACAATCCTCTTACCTTTGGGAATCCAGGAAATGAGAATCGGAGGGAGCCATCTGGAAGAACGTTTTAAAAACGAAGTTAAATATTATGAAACAGCCTATATTCCGGAAGATCATCATGCCTATGGGAATGACAGGTTGATTCCATTACCCTACGGAGGTAACGATATTAAATTACTCGGGGCTGCCGGGGGGTGGATCGCCTCTCCTGCTGAGATCATGAAGCTTGTTGTTTCAATTGACACTATACCAGATACACCAAATCTTCTTTCACCTGAAAGCATTGAACTGATGACAGATACAAACCTTTCGGGTGGCCACCCAATAGGTTGGGCAGGAACTGACGGGAGAGGAAACTGGTGGCGTACAGGAACATTATCCGGCACATCAGCACTTGTTATGCGGCAAAATAACGGGATAAGCTGGGCTGTTTTTTTTAATTCCAGTACATATAAAGGAATAAGTCTTCCCAGGGAAACCCACAAAGAGGTGCATACCGCACTGAACAGAGTAAAAAACTGGCCGGAACATAATCTTTTTTATCACTTTGAATCATTCCCTTACCGGTATCCTGATATTGCAGAATTAAGATAACCGGAAAGATCCGATTATCCTGAGCACCAGTCAGCTTGCAGGCTGAGAAAGCACACACAGGGAACAATTGATTTTAAATTTGATTTTTGCGTGATAATCTTCTTTTTTTATAATCTCTCAGGTTAAGGTATGAAGATATAATAAATGCAACTGCCAGGCTGCCGGCAGTAATTATATCCATCGTCGAGGAAGGAATATTAATGCCGGTCAGGCGGTTTATAAGGTATTGCGGATAAGAATGAGGCAGTCCGGTTTCACCAAGCTCTCTCAGAACGCTCCAGTGCCAGTCCGTAAGAGGACAATAACCAATCCCGTAAAAAATTCCAAGGATAAGCCAGGATCCTGCTGTTAACAATATGGTTGCCAGATTAAGTTTTCTCAATGGTTTCCATATCCAGCCAAACAAATTGAAAACGATAAGCAAAGTATGAAAAACAGTAAAAAACCAGTCAAGAATGCTGTAAATGATCATTTATGATATCTGAATTAGTAACCAAATAACGAAACAATACTTAAATATCATATCCAAATAAGTATTTTTTATCTTTACAATAAATAATGGAACCCTTGTAATTAATTTTATTTTAGCAGCCCCAAAAAAATATTACGGACAAATTTTAATAAAATTATAATCTACTTACTTAGCAATGAAGCTTTCCATTTCTCCAATATTTTTTTTCACAACTCTTTTTATTGCTTTTTCTTTAAGCCTGCAGGCTCAGCTGGTAAATGTCGAGAAAAGCCGCAAAGAGGCTGAGCCGGGCCTTCAGGGGCTTATTGACCTCAACCTGATGCTTACAAGGAATACCAGGCAGATATTTGAAGGGGGTACTTCAGCACATTTACAATACGTCAGAGGAAGGCACATGACTTTGATCCTGAACAATATCGGACTGATGCGCGTGGAAGGCGACAATCTGATAAACAATGGTTTTCAGCACCTTCGTTATAATTATAACATGGGAAATGGATTTGTTACTGCAGAATTATTCACCCAGCACCAATATAATGCCATCCGCCTGCTAAAGCGAAGATTTCTTTTTGGCGGAGGGCCACGTTTCAGTATTTATGAAAATGACAACCTGGGTATCTATATTGCCCCACTGGTTATGTATGAACATGAGTTGCTTGATGAGGCCCCGGAGGTTCAAACAGATAAATTCAAAGGTGATTTGTATATTTCCTTTACCTATTCCCGGGATGAAAGAATTAATTTCACACACACTACCTATTATCAGCCCGATTTTGCTATTCTTAAGGAATTCCGGTTGTCCAGTGAAACGGGACTGGAACTGAAATTCAATGAAAGATTCTCTTTCCTGGTAACATACAATCTCTCTTATGATTCTCATCCTCCCCAGGAAATTCCCAGGCTCTTCTATACATTGAAAAATGGAATAGCATATAATTTCTAAAAGTACCTTCCCGAAATATACCGATAGGAACTCAATCCGGAATTAACCGAAAATTGCAGATTTTTCACACCTGAAAAACCCAAAAGAGGCAATTATGCCGGTGACTTAATGTGTAATGTTTTTTTAAGTAAAATATTCGAAAAATATAATGGAATGGCTCTGACAATAAATATTTTCATTAATTGGCTATAATTTTTATCAGTTTTCCGGCAGTAACATTATCAGTAAGTTCCATATTGTTTAGAAAAGCTAATTCCTCCATTTTATCCTGCCTTACACCCAGAGACCTGAATGCATCTGCCAGTGTTCCTGCACTTTGCACCTTCCTTATCCTGATTCGTTCCGGGTCCACATTTATCTTTGAGGGATCAGTAAGTTTATCAAAGTTTGTCATGGTAGATTCAAATGATTGCAGATAATTATCAAAATCAGCTTCAGCAGATACACCATGAAATACATAGTATGTCCCGTCGTAATCTATAAAATAAGACAAAACCCGGATCACATCCTTCTGATCCTGACCTGTCTGCCTGGAAAGGGTCTTAATTGCAGGCATCTGATTGACGGTTGTTGTCTGCCTGTCAATAACATCCAGTTGCAGGTGCTGTAAAGTTACCCGGGCAGCGTCATCCAAAGTTTCCTGTTGCGCAATATTAAAAACCATCAGGGCATTTCTGTCGGGAGGCCCCATTCTGACCTGGGTGGGTGAATTTTCCAATTCCCATCCCGAAGTGAATGGAAATTGAAATGCCAGTTCAGGATGATAAAACACATAATCTTCTACATAACCTTGCCGGGGATCATCTCCATAGACCATTCCATCAAGCATCTGCAGATAACTTTGTCTGTTGACCTTCCACGAGGTTAAATCAAGTTTTTCCTGCCACTTTTCCGCATCCCGGCGCACAGAATTGTAGCGGTCACCAGGGTCGGGATGTGTGGACAAAAAATTGGGAATTCCGGCCCGTTCTTCATCCATATTCATCTTTATAAGCACTTCAAAAAAATTTGCCATTTCACGGGCATCATAACCTATTTTTGATGAATATTCTACTCCAAGCTGGTCAGATTCTCTTTCATCATCACGACTGAACCTTAAAAACAGCAATTCCATTCCTGCCATGGCATACTGGCCATACTTAAGAAAATCTTCCGATGCAATCATGCCCCCAATTAAAAGCAACTGTCCGAGCTGTTGCTGGGTTTGCCTGCTGACTGAGTGACGGGCAGTAATGTGTCCCATCTCATGCCCGAGAACACCTATCATTTCAGCTTCGTTGTTGAATTGTGCCAAAATTCCACGGGTAAAGTATATATAACCCCCGGGGACTGCAAATGCGTTAATAACCGGTGAATCCAAAATCCGGAAGTGATATTCAAGATCAGGCCTGTGCGAAATCCTGGCCATTTCCCTTCCCTTTTCCTCAATTAAAGCCTGTAAGGGCTCATTTTCATAGAGGCCAAAGGCAGATATAATCTGGGGATCATATTCCTCTCCCATCCTGATTTCCTGTCTTTCTGTAACAAACATCAACTGTCTCTTGCCGGTTACAGGGTTTATGGCACATGAAGGAAGTATCAGGACAGCAGCAAAAAACAGCACAAAAATATTAAGTCTTTGCATATCTGATAGTTTTAAAACCTATACGTGTACTTGCTCTAAAAAACGCAGGATACCAAATACATTTAGCAGCCATAGCACAAGAAGAATCACCACAACCAGGTTGAGGATACTTTTTATTGTGCGCTGCATGGGAATAAGGTTCACCAGCCAGAGCAAAACTCCGACAATAATAATTACAAGAATTACTGTTAGTAAAGGCATAATAATATCTTTAGTTAATAATCATACATATATATACTAAAATTACTGTTTTATTTCCAAAAAAGCTATATACTTCACACTTTAAATTACCACCCTGCAAGAGGTTGCCATATAAATGGAACAACAAACTCTGTATCTCCCTGATGCAAGGAACACTTCCCTGGGCTGCTCAGCAGGTTTATGTCGCCTTCTGATCCAAAAGTAACAACCCGGAAAATGTATACCGCATATATCAAACAACTTAAATTAATTAGTAATTTTGTTTAATAAGTGAAGAGATATTGTATCAACCCGTACTTTTTTAAAAAAGGGCAGATATAGACTAAAAGCCTGTGGATAACTGAATGCTGAACCCGATCATATGACACCTTATAACAAATAACCTGATGACAATTCAAACAGAGAAAAAAACGACATATAAATGGCATGCCACCGATGCACAGGAAGTGTTAATCAAACTTCAAACTGACAAAGAGAAAGGGCTGAATTCAAAGGAAGTTTCAGAAAGGCAAAAACAATTCGGCAGGAACGAAATTCCCCCGGCTAAAAAACGCGGTGCATGGGTTAGACTGTTGATGCAGTTTCATAACGTACTAATCTACACCCTTATGGCCGCAGCCCTCATTACTGCATTTTTGGGCCACTGGATTGACACTTATGTTATTCTGGCAGTCATCATTGTTAATGCCGTAATAGGATTTATTCAGGAGGGCAAGGCAGAGAAAGCACTGGAAGGCATACGTCAAATGCTTTCTTTAAATGCAGTGGTTAAAAGGGATGGCCAAAAAAAGACTATTGATGCTGATGAACTTGTACCAGGCGACATTGTAATGATCAAATCGGGTGATAAGATTCCGGCTGACATCCGGCTTTTTGAATCAAAAGACCTTCGCATAGAAGAATCTCCCCTTACCGGAGAGTCCACACCCGTGGAGAAAAGTACCGAACCGGTAGCAGAAGATTCGATAATCGGAGATCAGAGTTGCATGACATTTTCCGGCACCCTGGTAACCTATGGTTATGCGGGGGGTGTGGTAGTTCATACCGGGACACGGACCGAAATAGGGAAAATAAACCAGATGATAAAGGATGTGGAAGAGATAACAACCCCTCTGTTGCAGCAGATAGAAAAGTTCGGGAAATGGCTGTCCTTAATTATTTTATTGTTTACAATTACCTTCTTTGCATTCGGTTATTTTTTCCGTGATTACACTATCGACCAGCTATTCCTGGCTGCTATCGGATTGATAGTAGCCTCCATTCCAGAAGGCTTGCCAGCAATCATGACCATTACCCTGGCCGTTGGGGTTCAGCGTATGGCTTCCAAAAATGCTATTATACGACGACTACCTTCCGTAGAAACACTTGGGTCAGTAAATGTTATCTGCTCAGATAAAACAGGGACCCTCACCAGGAACGAAATGACTGCAAAAACCATAATCAGCGCAGAAAAAGAATACAGTGTTGAGGGAACAGGTTACAAACCCGAAGGAGGGATCTTTGAAAATGAAAAAGAAATTGATCCTGAAAAGGATAAGGTTTTATGGCAATTCCTTAGGGCTGTCAGGGTCAGTAACAATTCAGAAATCAATGAAATTAACGGAAACTGGAAACTTACAGGCACTCCTACTGAAGGGGCTTTATTAACATTAAGCTATAAGGCGGGACTGAAAGAATTTAAATCCAAACGTCTTGACAGCATTCCTTTTGAATCGGAACATAAATATGCGGCCACTTTGAATAAAATAGATGACCAGGTATTTGCATTTATTACAGGGGCTCCGGAAATATTGTTAAATATGTGCAATAAACAATACACCTCAAAAGGTCAGAAGGATATTGACAGGGGTTTCTGGGAAAACAAAATGGAGAGAGTTGCTTTAAAAGGGGAAAGAATATTAGGTGCAGCTTTTAAAAAAATGGATGACAACCTTAAAGTAATTGAAAAAGATGACCTCCGAGAGAACCTTGTCTTTCTGGGTTTTGCAGGGATCATAGATCCTCCCCGCGATGAGGTTATCCAGGCAATAAAAGAATGTAAAAGTGCCGGGATACAGGTAAAAATGATTACCGGCGACCATGCCCTAACGGCCAGGACCATCGGTAAAGAAATTGGAATTGGAGACGGGGAAAAAGTTATGACGGGAAAAGAGCTTGAGAAAATGAGTGATGACCAGTTCAGTGAGGTAGTTGATCAGTACGATGTATATGCCCGTACCAGTCCGGAACATAAACTTAAACTGGTAACTGCATTGCAGAAAAATGGTAAACTTTGCGCCATGACTGGTGACGGGGTAAATGATGCCCCTGCATTAAAAAAAGCAAATATAGGTATTGCCATGGGCATAAAAGGCACGGAGGTATCCAAGGACGCTTCTGAAATGGTGCTGACCGATGATAACTTCGCCACTATAGTTCATGCAGTTGAGGAAGGGCGGACCGTATATGACAATATCCGCAAATCGTTGCTTTTCATCCTGCCTACTAATGGGGCTGAAGCCCTGGTGTTAATGTCAGCCATTTTGCTTGGAATCATAATGCCTATAACCCCTGCTCAAATTCTTTGGGTAAACATGGTTACTGCTGTAACTCTCGCGCTGGCCATTGCTGTTGAGCCTATGGAAGAAAAAATAATGGAACGACCGCCACGAAAGCCAGGTGAACCCATTTTAGGAAAATTATTTATCTGGAGAATTGCTTTCGTCTCATTTCTTATCGGCGGACTCACCCTCGCAACCTTTAATTATTTGCTTTCTTTGGAAATGGATGAGACCATGGCAAGAACAATCGCAGTCAACATACTTGTGGGCGGCCAGTTGTTCTATTTATTCAACTGCAGGAAGATCAGGCTCCCCAGCCTTGGCAAAGGGTTTTTTAACAATAAGTATATATTTATTGCTGCCGCAGTTCTGATAGTACTGCAGATGACTTTTGTCTATGTTCCTTTTATGAATTTGTTATTTGACACAACTCCAATAGAAGGTAATTACTGGTTATTGCCACTGGGAGCCGGTTTAACTGTTTTTTTTATGGTTGAGCTGGAAAAATTAATAATTAAAAAGATATGGGGACATAAGGAATAATGCAGGCCCGGCTTCCCTGTAAAAAACATAATTACTCTCAAATCAATTTGCGTGCAGCGACCTGTACCGGATCCCAAACCTGGGAAAATGGAGGTGCATATGACAAATCCATGAACATGAGATCCCGGGCCGTCATTTTTGCTAATATAGCCGATACAATAATATCGATCCTTTTAGCTGACCCTTTCATTCCTGTTATTTGTCCCCCCAGCAGACGACCACTCCGTTCTTCTGCAACTAATTTTACAGTAATTTTTTCGGCTGACGGATAATACCCGGAAGCTGTGGTACTCTCTATAAGTGCTGCCTTGCAAATGAATCCGTTTTCTTTTGCCTCTTTTTCCGACAAACCTGTGCGTGAAATTTCCAGCGAATTGAACTTGGTTATGGCAGTGCCCAGAACCCCCGGGAATTCATCATTACCACCACTAATATTATTGCCCGCCACCTGGCCGTGCTTGGTAGCTATTGTACCAAGGGCAATAAACACCTGCTTTTCCGTAAGCAGATGAAATGACTCTGCACAGTCTCCTGCAGCCCAAACATGTGGAGCAGATGTTTCCATCCTTTTGTTCACCCTTATTGCATTATTAGCTCCAAGCTTAATACCTGCCGATCCGGCTATTTCAGAATCAGGGAGTGTCCCCAATCCAAGGATAACCAGTTCTGTATCGATCTTTTGATTGTTGGTAATTATTGCCGACACATTATCTTTACTGTCTGTCTCAATAGACTTGAGCTTTTCTTCCAGGAATACTTTCACTCCTTCTTCCCGCATATAACTACTGATTATCTCAGCCATATCAGAATCCATAGACCTCATTACCTGCGGCTCCATATCAATAAGTGTAACATCCAGTTTACGGTCAAGTAAAGCCTCCGCCATTTCTATTCCAATATAACCTCCACCCACTATAACAGCTTTTGCCGGTTTATTAGCTCTTATGTATTCGTAAACATCTATGCCTGATTGCAAGGAAGAGAGAGTAAAGACCCCCCTGGCATCAGCACCTTCAATATCCGGAACGAAAGGCAGGGTGCCTGTAGCTATCAGCAGGTCATCATAGCTCTCCCAAAAGCTGCTGTTATCTTTAAGGCTCCTGACCCTGACCCTGTTTTGAGCAATATCTATCTGGCTAACCTCATGGTGAATATGCACTTCAATATCTTGCTTTTCCCGAAATACTTCCGGGGATCGGGCAATCAGTTTTTCTGCTGATTCAACACGGTCCGCAATGAAGTAAGGTATACCGCAGGCAGCGTAGGATGTGTATTCTCCTTTTTCAAAGACTACAATTTTCCTGTCTTTATCTGCCCTCCGTATGTTTGTTGCTGCATTCATCCCGCCGGCGTTGCCACCGATAATAACCAGTTTTCCTGTATCCATCTGCAAATAATTTAATATTTTTCAATCGTATAAAAAGCATGGAATTAATCATTCTCTAATTTATAAAACTTTTTCCTGTTTGTTTTATCTGGCTTATATTTTCTTACTATAATCCTTTACTCCTGTCGGGTAAAAAAACAGGGAACAAGTATTTATGTCCATTAATAACAGGCATTAAATCTACGGATTTTTTGAAATTGGAAGTATTTAAAACTTCGTGGCTTAAATCAGGGCGGGTGCAAAAAAAAATATAATTACCGATTAGTAAAAATTAACAGTAACATTACATTTGATTTCGCAAATTTTGCCGAACTTCGCGGCACTGAAATGAAATCAGTAACAAATTATGCAAGGCAGCTGAGCGGTGCAACCAATCACCTGAATACCTGCCGGGTAAAAATATTAATCAATTAAATCTCTATACCATGAGTACCACTTTAATAGTTATCCTGATCCTGGCTCTGCTTGTTCTAATTACAATCTTTACGTATAACAGGCTTGTTAAACTACGGAATAACCGCGAAAATGCATTCGCCGACATTGATGTACAATTAAAACAGCGCCATGACCTTATTCCTCAGCTTGTTGATGCAGTAAGGGGATATATGAAGCACGAAAGTGAAGTGCTTACCAAAATAACCGAAGCACGGTCAAATGCAATGAATGCAACAAATATAAATGAAAGGGTTGATGCCGAGAACCAACTTTCCGGTGCACTTGCAGGACTAAGAGTTGCTGTTGAAGCTTACCCCGACCTGAAAGCCAGCCGGAACTTCATGAATCTGCAGGAGGAAATATCTGATGTTGAAAACAAACTTGCTGCCTCAAGAAGATACTTCAATTCGGCTACCAAGGAACTAAACAGTGCCATACAAGTCTTTCCCGCAGTACTTTTTGCCGGAATGTTCGGTTTCACCCGCCAGCCTATGTTCGAAATTCCTTCCGAGCAAAGAGCCGCCCATGAACAAGCTCCAAAAATAAATTTTTAGTGTAATCCCGAACACCCATATATATAAAAAATGTTCAGACGAACATTATCATCTATACTTTAGTTTATGAAATACGTTGGTTTACAAACCCAGATATGGAATAACAACATCAGGTCAACCATACTCCTTATAATGTTTCCTTTGGTTATTCTGGGACTTGCCTGGTTGTTCATCTATTTTACAAGGCCGGAGCATTATACGATTAATGACATTAATTACACATTTACAGGAGTTGCACCCTGGTTGATCGGCGGTGTCTTAATATGGTTTCTTATCGCATGGTATGCCAATACCTCCATAATCCGCAATGCAACCGGCGCAAAACAACTGGAAAGAAAGGAAAATAAAAAGGTTTACAACCTCCTGGAAAACCTCTGCATTGCAACAGGTATGAAAATGCCTAAATTAAATATCATTGAAGATGATTCGCTTAATGCATTTGCCAGTGGCATTAACCAAAAAAACTATACCATCACGCTTTCCCGTGGCATTATAAATAAGCTCAACGATGATGAGCTGGAGGCTGTGATAGCCCATGAACTTAGCCATATAAGAAACAAAGACGTGCGTTTACTGATAGTTTCCATCATTTTCGTAGGCATCTTTGCTTTTCTCGTTGAGATACTTCTGCGCTCCTTTTTTTATTCAAGCATGACCCGAAGCAGGGGAAGAGGAAGCGGCAAGGGTCGAGGAGCCGGTATGCTGATCGCCCTTGCACTTGCTATTGTAGGATTTATCATTACCTCTCTTTTTAGATTTGCCATTTCACGTAAACGTGAATATATGGCAGATGCAGGTGCCGCACAGTTAACCAAAAGACCCGGGTCACTTGCTTCGGCTCTCGAAAAAATTTCACAAAACTCAAGAATTGAGGCTGTTACCAGGAAAGATGTCGCACAGCTCTTTATTGATAACCCAAAGGAACAAAAAAAAGATCTGTTCTCATTCTTTAACGGGTTGTTTGCCACGCACCCTCCTATTGAAAAAAGAATATCTGTTTTAAGGCAGTTTTAAAAAGTTAAAATACGTTTATAATTCTGTCTTAACTCCTTTGCCGGACAAGCGGGTAACAGTAGGAACGAATCGCCCGTCGATTCTCTGTTACTGCTTTGTTATGCTCGTAAATTATCGGGTAATACGAATGAGCTTATCCTGGTTGTCCGGGCATGAGCCCCGGCCATCACAATTACTTGTTGTGATATACAGTTCACCATCTCCACCCATAATAACCTCGCGAAGCCTCCCATATTCATTCTGAAGGTACACTTCATGCTGTTCAACACGGCCATCCTGCAGTATAACCCGGTGTAAATGCTGTGAACGAAGAGTTGCTACAATCAGATTTCCCTGCCACTCCGGTATGGCATCACCAGTATAAATATCTGCACCTCCCGGGGGAACAGCATCAACCCATGAAAGTACAGGTGCCTTAAGTGACCCCTGCTCCTGGCAACCGTATATGGTGGGCCAGCCGAGATTATCTCCAGCATTTGCCACGTTGACTTCATCGTGGCCTGTGCGCCCCATTTCCCCGCTGGGCCCATGGTCAACCAGCCAAACAGTATTGGCGTCATTTTCATCGGGCCATGCCCACCCCTGGGTATTGCGTATACCGGAAAGAAAAACAGGACTTCCCGGTTCGGGATTATCATCAGGGGTATCTCCTTCCGGGGTTAACCGAAGCAACTTACCATTCGGACTATTAGGATCCTGGCTCAGATCCGGGTCACCGGCTTCACCTGTCCCAATATAAAGCATGCCGTCGGGGCCGAATTTTATGCGGCCGCCATTATGTATACCGGCAGCAATAATTTCATTGTAAATTACACGATCCTGTTGTGCACTTGTGCCATCTTCTGAGAGCTGCCACCGGTCAATCCTGTTTATTAATTCTCCATTCTCATGAACAGTGACACACAGATAAAACAACCTGTTATTTTCAAAATCAGGGTGAAGTTCAATTCCCATCATTCCGCCTTCAGATGTAGAAGCAATTTCTACAGATATAACAGGTTGAGGAACGAGCTCTGGATTATTGTAAATATCTCTTACCAGGCGCAACCGTCCGGGGCGCTCAGTAACCAGAGCATCACCGTTGGGAAGAAAGGCTATAGCCCAGGGAACCTCAAGGCCCGTTACTAGAGTCTCTGTCCTTATATCAACAGTTCCCGGCGGACCGTATCCATCCCGAACAAGCTGACATTCATCCGCCTGCTGGGCATTGTTATTTGCAATACGATTACAGGAAGCAGATAAATATAAAAACGTAACAAACAACAAGCACAGAGAATATCTGCTGTATAACTTATCAAATAATGGACCGGGGAAATTATTATTCTTATTATGCATAGCAATTAATTTTAAATATTTTGACATCAGCAAATAATTGCAGAACAACTTATGTACCAAATACTTTTTATCGCAGCATGCTGAAAGCAATGTGTTTTAAGTTATCATGAACCTAAATATCTTTCTGGTTTTATAAAATGGTAATCAGATAAGATAAACTAAATGATACCGCACCTTTTCATAAAAACTTAATACAGGAAACAGTTAACAAAAGAGAATGTGAAATAGTGGGTATGAACATCAAGGGCATCCATAACCCGGCAGTCTATAGTTTAAGTTAATTAGATTATACGGAAAATTATGTAGAATTTATTCCCATACCAATCTACAACTATCCACAGTAAAACATAATGTAGTACAATGATTACAGGGTAAGCAGCGCAAGCATCCTCAGGCAATAAGAATATGAAAAATATTATGGCATGATATTTTCATTTCCCCTTCAAAGAGAAATTATATAATAACATAACCAAAAATTCAGAATTACGGCTTACGAATTAGTTACCCTGAGCTTTTCCACTAACTAAATATTAGGGAGATTATACTATGAAAAACAAAAATCGTAAATTTACAACTACAGATGCCGGGATACCGGTATCTAGTGATGAGTTTTCGCTCAGCGTCGGACCGGACGGCCCTTTACTTTTACAGGACAATTACCTTATCGAACAGATGGCCAATTTCAACCGGGAGCGAATTCCGGAGCGCCAGCCCCACGCAAAGGGTTCAGGGGCCTTCGGCCACTTTGAGGTGACAAGGGATGTAAGCGCTTATACCAAGGCGGCTGTGTTTCAGCCGGGTACCAGGACCGACACATTGATCCGGTTCTCCACTGTGGCCGGCGAGCGCGGCAGTCCGGACACCTGGCGTGACCCCCGGGGCTTCGCGTTGAAGTTTTACACCAGTGAAGGCAACTACGATATGGTGGGCAATAACACGCCGGTATTCTTCGTCCGTGATCCTATGAAGTTCCAGCATTTCATCCGCTCCCAGAAGCGCCGGGCTGACAGCGGCTTGCGTGACCATGATATGCAATGGGACTTCTGGACTTTGTCGCCTGAGTCTGCGCATCAGGTTACCTGGTTGTTTGGTGATCGCGGGATCCCCAAAACCTGGCGGCATATGAACGGCTACTCGAGTCATGCTTACATGTGGGTCAATGCAAAAGGTGGGCGTTTTTGGGTAAGGTATCATTTCAAGACTGACCAGGGTATTGACTTCCTCACACAGGAAGATGCTGACCGGATAGCTGGTGTTGATGGTGACTACCACCGGAGGGATTTATTCGAGGCAATTAAGCGCGGTGATAACCCTGGCTGGACGCTGAAAGTGCAGATCATGCCCTTCAAGGAAGCAGAGAACTACAGGTTCAATCCTTTTGATTTGACGAAGGTGTGGCCACATGGTGACTACCCGCTGCATGAGGTTGGCCGGCTGACGTTGGATCGCAATCCGACCGACTTCCACACAGAGATCGAGCAGGCGGCCTTCGAACCGAATAATCTTGTGCCGGGCATCGGACCAAGCCCGGATAAGATGCTGCTTGCCCGCCTCTTCTCTTACGCTGATGCCCATCGTGCCCGCCTGGGAGTCAACTACAAGCAGATTCCGGTCAACCGGCCAAAATGTCCTGTGCACAGCTACAGCAAGGATGGGGCGATGCGGGTTGAGAATGTGTCAGATCCAGTGTACGCGCCGAATTCTAAGGGCGGCCCGGAGGCTCATGACGAACGTTATCCCCAGGTAGAGGTCTGGAATGCCAGCGGTGACTTCATCCGAGCTGCCTACACTTTGCGTAAGGATGATGATGACTGGGGACAGGCCGGCACTTTGGTGCGTAAGGTGATGGACGATGCCCAGCGTGACCGTTTAGTGTCCAACGTTGCCGGACACCTTAAAAAAGGGGTAACGGAACCTGTCTTAAACCGGGCATTCGAATATTGGCGCAACATTGATAAAGAGATAGGGGACCGCATTGCCAAAGTTGTAAAAGACTTATGATATCTTCAGCTTCAGGCGTCCCGCATGGAGGAACCGGGGGATCAAAGGGTGATATTGTTTTAGCATCTATTGATAAAAATCTGTCCCCTTCATCGTAACTGTCCCGGTAAAAACCTCATCGTGAATTTTTTACACACCCACATACCGGATAATGTCCGAATCCGGCAGAAAAGAAATGCCTGGAATTTTAATAAAATAGTTGAACGCATAACAATAATTTGGTAACTTTCTACTGTAATTATTTTTGTAATTCTATCAAGTACCCGATTGTTATGCGCTTCACTCCCATTGTAGTTTCAAAAGCAAAATGCTAAATTGTTTAATCAATAGAATTACTTCTTGACAGATAATATAATAAATATCGGACTGGATGCGGGTTCAACCACTATAAAAGTGGTTGCAACCAACAATAATCATGAAATAATCTATAAGGATTACCGGCGGCATTTTGCTGATATCAGCGGGTCAGGGAAAGCAATGCTGGATTGCCTTAAATCGGAGACCGGCAACAGGCGTGTTCGGATTTTCATTACAGGGTCGGCCGGTATGGGAATTTCCGAGCATCTCAATATCCCATTCATTCAGGAAGTGGTGGCATCTTCAAGGCTGGTTCTGACCAAATTCCCGGAAATCAAGACACTGATTGACGTGGGTGGTGAAGATGCAAAAATGATTTTTTTCAGGGATGGCAAACTTCCCGATATGCGCATGAACGGAAGCTGTGCCGGTGGTACAGGAGCATTTATAGACCAGATGGCTTCCCTGCTTGGGAAAAAGGTTAGCGAACTAAGCACCCTCGCCCTGGAGTCTACTACCATTTATCCCATTGCTTCACGCTGTGGCGTGTTTTCAAAGACTGATATCCAGAATCTTCTTAGCAGGAATATTAGCAGGGAAGATATTGCAGCCTCCATCTTTCATGCTGTTAGTATGCAGATAGTCACCTCCCTTTCCCGGGGATACGGACTTGAACCTGCAGTTATGTTGTGCGGGGGGCCATTTGCTTATATTCCCGCCATGTATACAATATTTAAACAAGTTACTCACCTGCAGGACAACCAGGTAATCCTGCCTGAAAACCCAGAGGTGATTCCTGCATGGGGGGCGGCAATTGCTGCCTCGACACAGGAACAAAACAGGTATGTTTCAGATATCATTTCTCTTCTGGATCAGCCCCGGATAAATGGGCAGCAGGATGGATCACATGTTATTAAACCACTGTTCACAAGTGAAGATCAGCTCAGTGAGTGGCACAGTTCAAAAACCAAATATCATCTTCCCCGGGCTGAATTCAAAGGAGCTGATACCCGCAAATGCTTTTTGGGCATTGACAGCGGTTCAACCACCACAAAAATCATTCTACTCGATAACCGGGGGCGGATCATCTTCGATATATATAAAAAAAACCAGGGCACTCCACTTACAATTGTTGCCAAAGGATTGGAGGAGCTTTATAAAAAAGCAAGGCAGGCGGAAAAAAACATTACAGTGGCAGGAAGTTGTGTTACCGGCTATGGTGAGGACCTGATTAAAAGTGCCTTTGATTTGAATTACGGTATAGTGGAAACCGTTGCTCACTATACAGCTGCTCTTAGCATCAATCCGGATATTTCTTTTATCCTTGATATCGGCGGACAGGATATGAAAGCAGTATTTGTGGAGAACAGGTCCATTACCCGGATAGAGATCAACGAGGCATGTTCTTCTGGCTGCGGCTCTTTTATAGAAACCTTTGCCGATACACTGAATCATTCGGCATCAGGTTTTGCAGAACTGGCGTGCAGATCGGCTGCTCCATGTGACCTGGGCACACGCTGCACGGTATTTATGAACTCAAAAGTCAAGCAGTTCCTGAGGGAAGGTGCTTCAGTCGGAGATATTTCGGCCGGACTGGGTTATTCGATAATTAAAAACTGTCTTAACAAGGTTTTGAAAATAAAAGACATCAGCGAACTTGGAGAACACATAATGGTCCAGGGAGGAACATTCCGTAACCCGGCAGTTATAAGGGCACTCGAACTAGAAGCCGGCAAAAAGGTTATGATAACCGATTATCCTGAATTGATGGGAGCATATGGGGCTGCCCTCTATGCACAAAGAGAAGCAAAAAACATAAAATCAGAACCGGCAGATCTGGCAGGTATGATAAAAACATCCACCCATGTCCAGGGGACAATCCTGTGCAAGGGATGTGAGAACCAGTGCACGGTAACCCGGTTCGAGATGAAAAATGGCAGGAAGCACTATGCAGGCAACAAATGTGAAAAGATTTTTGGCAGCAAAGGTCAAAAAATAAAGCCAGGAGAAAATATCTGTAAAGAAAAAAATAACCACCTCTTTGACCGGGTCAATAATGACAATAATGCTGAACTGACCATAGGCATTCCGCGCGCTTTGGGAATTTACGAGAATTACCCGTTCTGGCATGCCCTGTTCACATCGTGCGGTATAAATGTCGTTCTCTCCGGCGCCTCCACCATGAAACTCTATGAAAAAGGTATTGGAACGGTTATGTCGGACAATATATGTTTTCCGGCAAAAATAGCCAACGGACATATACTGGATCTTTTAGAAAAGGGCGTAAACCGCATATTTATGCCCTTTGTGGTTTACGAGGAGAAGGAGGACAAGAAATATTCAAATAGCTTTAACTGTCCGGTTGTTACAGGCTACAGCGAAGTTATAAAGAGTGCAATAAATCCTGCCCAACAGTATGGAATACCATTCGATGCCCCGGGCTTTGCTCTGAATGACAAAAAGCTCGCCAGGAAAGCCTGCACAGAGTATCTAAAATCTATACTGCCACAAACCAGTGTAAAAAAGATTCACCGGGCCTTTGCCTCTGCCCTTAAGGCCCAGGCAGGTCACCGCCAATTTCTTGTCCGCCGCTGCAGGGAAGTTATGGACCGGGCAATACAGGAAAACAGGCTGGTGGTTTTGCTAGCCGGACACCCATACCATGCCGACCCGCTGATCCAGCATAAAATAGCTGATATTATTGCCGGTTTCGGGGTAGATGTGATAACTGAGGATCTCATTAATGAAGATGAAAATGTTTCCCTGGATACTCAAAATATAATGCAGTGGGCTTACACCAACCGTATATTGAAAGCAGCCCTCTGGGCCTCCAGTGAATCTTCCAGCCTGCATTATATTCAACTCACCTCCTTTGGATGCGGGCCTGATGCGTTTATCCTGGATGAGATCTCCCGTATATTGCGCAGAAAAGGAAAAAATGCCACCTTTTTAAAAATTGATGATATAAACAACATTGGTTCAACACGTTTACGCATAAGATCCCTTATTGAAAGTCTTTTGTTTAAAAATAAATCCTCTACAGTGAACAAAAGTTCCCCTGTTCACACCAAACCCTTTGAGAAAAAAGACCAGGTAAGGAAAATATTGATTCCATGGTTTGCTGACTTTTATTCTCCCTTTCTGCCCCCGCTCTTTAAGCTGGCCGGTTATGAGGCGGTAAACCTTCCTCCCAGTGACCGGCTCTCGGCAGAGTATGGACTTAAGTACTCCAATAATGAGGTGTGCTATCCTGCCACCCTGGTCGTTGGTGACTTTATGAAAGCATTATCTTCAGGTATATACAACCCCGAAGAAATTGCACTTGGAATAACGCAGACCGGCGGACAGTGCCGGGCCACCAACTATATTACATTACTTAAGGAAGCTATGATTTCAGCCGGCTTCGGTAAAATTCCCGTAGTTTCGATATCAATGGGAGGAGGAACAATTAATCCCCAGCCAGGATTTAAAATTAAATGGCTTCAATTATCAAAAGCGGTAATCACCAGCCTTGCGTATGCTGATTCATTGTCACAGATGTATTATTC
>SLPB01000002.1 GCA_007132225.1 Bacteroidales bacterium
GTACAGCCATATTGCAAAAAAACAAGCAATGATATAACTATAGTTATTTTCATAATTTTAATTCATTTTTAAGCTATAATGTAATATTCATTCCCAGGGTTACAGTCCTGGTTTTTGGATACACGTTAAACTGATCAAGGCCAAATGAAAGCCCGGTAGTGGATATTTCCGGGTCAATACCGCTATAGTTGGTAAGCGTGAATACATTATTCGATGCTATATACACCCTTATCCTTTCAAACCGGCCGGGGGTAACAAAATTATAACCGAGTGAAATATTCTCAAGGCGAAAAAACGAAGCATCTTCAAGATAATAACTGCTTACCTTGGGGTTGTCAGTGAGCCCTCTCTCATATTCATCAACTGCCACATCAAGGACATTCCTTGTTGGAAGAAAAATAGGATTCCCGAAAATCATACGGGTTGTATTAAACACCTGGTAATTAAATACGCCCCTGAAAGAAAAATTAAAATCAAAATCATTAAATATTTTAAGGTAGTTTGACCATCCTATTTCAAAATCAGGTTGGGCTGAACCAACATTTCTTCTCTCCGCTGCGGCCAAATCCCGTGTTACTCCTCCTGCTGCTGTGTGGAAAAGAAACTTTCCATCTGCTGAAAGGCCTGCATATTCAGGCATGTACCAGGTACCAATGGGGAGACCTTCATCAACTACCTGGGTCCAGTTAAGATCTCCCACCAGTCCGGGACCGGACAGGTACCCTTCCTGAAGCCTTGTCCATGGGTACTGATCGCTGGACAGGGAGATAACATCCTGATTGTAGGTCATGAAAGTCAGGGCTGTCCTCCAGCTAAAATTTGAAATCCTGACCGGATAGGACTGAATGAAAAATTCAAAGCCGGTGGTCCGGAATTCACCAACATTCGCCCATACCCTGCCGGCAACATTAGGTGGTACAGGGACCGAATAAAACCCCAGCAGATCATAAGTGGTTTTATTGAAGAAATCAAATGAACCGGATATCCTGTTTTCCAATAATCCAAAATCGAGGCCTATATTTAATTCAGCATTTTCTTCCCATTTTAAATCCGGATTGGCAACATGAGCGAATTCAAAAAGGATTGATTCTTCTCCTGTTTCGAAATTAGGAGCAGTTCCCACAGCATTGTACCACAGGATATCATTATAAACTCCGATTTCCTGGTTTCCGGTTATACCATAACCGGCTCTCAGTCGAAGGTTATTTATGGCGGGAATATCTATGATAAAGCTTTCGTTTGACAGATTCCACATGACCGACATTGAAGGAAACCATCCCCATTGCTGGTGTGCACCAAATTTGGATGATCCATCCCTTCTTAATGTTGCGGTAAGGTAATATCTTGCATCCCAGTTATAGATCCCCCTGGCAAAAAAAGAAATCAACCTGCTGGATTCTTTATAGGAGCCAATATGATTGCCGGCAACAACTGACTGGAACAATGACAAATCGTGCATCCGGGTATAATTGAGGAATGGCTGGCGCCCCTGGGCCCAGAAACCTGTGAAAAAATCTTCCTGAAAGGAGTAGCCCCCTACCGATTCAATGTTATGCCTGTCAAACTGATTAACATATCTTATGGTTGTTTCAATCAGGCGGGATTCAAAGTTATTGTATCCCCGATTACCAAATCCATCATGATTGTCAAGATACATTGTAGTGGGCTCAAAGTAGAAACTCTCGTCATCATTCCTGGTATATCCAATATTAAAACCTGCCACAAAACCATCAAATATCTCCAGGTCGGCTTTTAAAAACCCAAAGTATCGTTTTGCATCTCTCTCATTGTGAATTTGCTCAACCAGATTAACAGGATTATAATACTGAAAAACACGTTCTATTTCATATAAGTTACCATCATCGTCTTTTAGCGGATCAGTGGGATTTCTTTGAAAAGCCTGATATATAACTTCATTGGAACCCCATCCATCATAACTTATATAATTATTTCTTTCAACGGTGGCCGAAAGCCCCGATGATATGTTCAGCCGGCCCTCAAGAGCCACCTGGTCAATATTGATACGGGCAATGGTCCTGGCCCTGTCAGAACCGATTACAACACCCTTTATATCATTGTGACTTATTGAAGCCCGGTACATGGTCAGTCCGTCACCACCCGAGAATGCAAGATTGTAATTCTGGGAAATACCGGTTCTGTAAATCTGATCCTGCCAGTCGGTACTGGCACCACCATCAAGAAATTGCTCAGCCAGTTCAGGTTTACTATTCACAAAATTCCTGTACTCATCACCACTTAGCAGATCGAGACGGTTGGCCACAAAATCATTTGAATAATAGGTGTTAAAATCAATTCGGGCACCTTCTCTTTCCTCTCCCCGTTTGGTGGTAATCAGAATGACGCCAAAAGCTCCCCTTGAACCATAGATAGCCGCAGCTGAAGCATCTTTGAGTACATTGAATGATTCAATATCATCAGCGGAAATTGTAGTAGGGTCAACACCGGGTATACCATCAACTACATAAAGGGGACCCGTTGCCGTTTCCAGGCTTGAGGCGCCCCTTATCTGGACATCAAATCCGACATTTGGATCACCTCCTCTTTTAGTTACTGAAACCCCGGCCATTTTTCCCTGAATGCCCTGTAAAGGATCTGTCAGCACACCGTCACTCATCTCAGCAGAGCTTACATGGCCGACAGACCCGGTAAGATCACTTCTTCTCTGCACGCCGTAACCGATAACAACCACCTCCTCTAATCTGGCCAGGTCAGGCTCCATAAAAACATCAAGCACCTGGGATTCGGTGATTGTAAACTCACGGGTAGAATATCCAACAAATGAAAAAACAAGCTCACTGCCGGAAGGGACCTCTATTTCATAGTTACCGTCAAAATCGGTTATTGTACCTGTTACAGTCCCCTTAACAACAATACTCACCCCCGTCAACACACCTGCCTCATCAGTGACTGTCCCGCTTACCAGGTGGGTTTCCCGGGCATGTATAAATCCAAAATGGATGACCGTGATTATTGCAATCAGCAGGGTCATTTTATCAATTCTTTTTATCATACCAGGAGTTTTTGAAATTGATTTTTATATTCCGGAACGAATGACTAATTGATTAATCAAAATTTTCAATTCTCATCTCATCATTAAATTCTTATCTAATCTTTAAATAGTATAAATCTTATGCCATAATTACCAGAATAATCACAAATTCCTGATATTAAGACATATAAATTTTTTTCGCAGATACAAAACATTAGGTATTGGTGAAACATTACACACTATAGTGTGTAATATTTCCAAGAAATTTAAAAATATTCTTTCAGTTGAGTTATATTCTTAGCTTTTCCAATATCTTCAGTGAAAAATTAAAGATTTTGCAGCCAAAAGGAAAGTAAAAAATCAGGGAAAATAGACAAAGGTTAATATATCACTCCAGCGCACCCATTATCAGGTCCGCCAGGCTAAGGAAATCTTCAGGTTTTATGCCTTCATAACCTGATCCGACCGAGGAGTTTGCTGTATGGACTATGACAAGGTTTTTCCCGGGAACAACATAAAGATACTGGCCGCCCTCTCCCATAGCCATGTAGGCATTGTTTTCATCATGTGTCCACCAGTAATATCCATAGCCAAAGGGGGAGCCTGTCATTTCCGGATTTACTCTTGTAGCTGTGGATTTCCCGATCCACTCTTCGGAAACAACCTGATTGCCCTCCCACAGGCCCTTCTGAAGACAAAACTGGCCTATCCGGGCAATATCACGGGGTTTAAGATGCAGTCCGAGTCCCCCTATATTAATGCCGTCTGAATGCTGCTCCCACACAAAATCTTCAATACCCAGGGGATCAAATAATTTATGAATGACAGAATCGGTGCTGTTCATTTCATAAGCTTTGCCCATAATTCCCATAGCAAGCTGCGGAGCGCCATGATTATAGTGAAAGGAGGATCCACCTGAAGCAAGAAAAGGTTTGGTGAGAACAATACGCATAGTGCTGGGATATCTTGTACTATTAAAGAGATCGCTTGTATGCTTGTCATTATCCCAGTCCAGTCCGATTTTCATTGTAAGTAAATGATTGAAGGTAATCTCCCTTTTATTTCTGTCACCATCAAAATATACGGGAATGTACTTATACAGTTTATCATCCAGTTTAATAAGATCACTGTCCCATGCTATACCGGTTAAAAGTGAAGTAATGCTTTTTGCAATGCCCTGAATGCTGTTTTTCCGGTTTATATCGCCCCTGTCCCTGATATAGGATTCTGAAACAAGCTTGCCGTTGCGGACTATCAGCAGAGATCGTGATGTGAGAAACCTGTCTTCAGCAAAAATCATCTCATAGACATCCTTCAGCTTACCGGGATTGAGTCCCTGGTCGTTCGGAGAAGAGATCTCCCATCCGTCACCGGCATCGGTTGGCTCGTAATTCACTGCCACCTTGTAATCGCCTTCCGGCAGGCACGAATACACAAGGGTCAATAAAATTAAAATGTATTTCACATTACCGGTTTTCATATTACCATACTAAAGCATTAAATAATAATCTTAAATACAAGCTGTTGGAAAAATAGATGACAGGCCTGGGATCAGTGAACCGGGAGAAATCAACTTCATAGCCAATACTGAATGAGTGCCTCCTTGTCCGGGTCAGATCCATTGCAATAATCATGTTTGCAGACTGCATCTTATCCAGGGTGGCAAACCCTATATTTTCGTGCAACCGTTTGGTGTGTTCCCAAAAACCAGGTAGCTGAAAACTGTATAAATTCTCTTCAGAGGGTCTTGAAACAACCCCGGCCAGAGGCAACGTGAGCTCTGCAAAAATCTTTTTGCCCTGGCCAATATTAATATCAAGAAAGTAATTAAAATCGACGGTATAGGAAGTAGTCCAGTATATGTGGTCGGGATCTTCATTTAAAAAGTTGTAAATCCTTGAGGTGCCGGTCATGCCTCCACCGAGATACGACAGTGTGCGTTCAGTGGAGAGATCATTTACAAGAAAGGATAGCCCATAATGAAATCCGGGTTGCAGATACATTGTGTGAAAATCGAGATTATTCCAAATATAATCAACCTTTGCACCAAGGCTGAAGTGCCTGCGCATATCATCATAATCCCTTGCAGACACAATTTTGATCTCACCGCCGGGACCATTGTACCGTAGCGGAGAAAACAGGGCATCACTGAGCTGCATCCAGTGAAGGTTAACGCTAACACCGGCGGACCTGGTTTCATAGGACCGGAAGGAAGGCTGGGAATAAGATGTAAAAAAAATAAAAAGACCCGGTATTATCGACAAAAGAGATAGTTTCATAAGTAAATCTTACCATGACGATTCATAAAGAATCCTGTTGTTACTTTCTTATTATTTCATGGTTTACGTAAAAAAATAAGATTTGTTATAAAATTTTCTTAATTATCCTGGCAATACCTTGAAAAATAATACCCCGGGTGATCAGCTATACTCTTTTTTGGAATAGCAATGCTAAGGGATCTTTATATATTCCGTGATACCCATAAGTTGAAAAAGTTATCCACTGCAGGGGATTCCCGGGGTCTGTCCTGCTTAAAGGGTAATATCCGGGTATGTTTTTATAAGAACAGTGTCAGGGCCTGTGCCTGTTATATCCCAACCGGCGAATATTCAGATCCCTGTCATACTTCACTATTGATATGCCATTATTTTCAAAACCATCACGGGGATCTATCTTTCTAAACAGAAAATCAGCCTGAAGAAGTTCTGTCTGCATCATGGGGAGGCAATCACGGAAATCGGGACCATAATTTTTCATGGCCTTCAGGAAATAAAACATAATATCATACCCCTGAAATCCGTAATAGGAAGGTTCTGTCTTATATTTATTTCTAAAGTTACCCACAAACCGTTTTACATTATCATTATTATAATCAACAAAAAACGGAGCGGCATAATGCAATTCCATATTATGCAAATACTCAACTTCTATATTAGCGAATCTTTGCCAGTCATTAAGCCCGAAAATAGTTATATCATAAGTACGGCTAAGGATATTAAGCCGCATCAGCACGTCAGAAACAAATGCCTGATTGGAGGAGGGAATAATAACTATGTTTTTCTCCTCTTCAAGCAGGGAATGTTCAATTCTAATAGATGCATCGGTGTACACCACCTCCTTGAATATCACGTCATTAAAATCGGAACTGTAGGAAAATTGCCTGAATATATGAGATTTAAAAGCCTCCACTGCATCTCTTTCAAACGGATCATTATTGTGAACCAAAACAAAATTGGAACAGGGAAATTCAGAAATATAGGCTGAGGCCCGCTCAAATTCGGCAGATGCTGAAGGAGTAACCTGAAAAAGGTAAGGATTGCCATCAAGAAACTCGCTTCTTGATGTTAGCGGGGAAACAATATTTACATTGTTAAGATAGGCCCAGTCGGCAACTATCCTGATGTTTTCCGGATAAACCGGGCCAATTATAAGATCAGTGTTCCTGAATTCCCGGCTCTGGATTATCTCTCTTACCCTGCCTATATCTCTTTGGGTATCATAAACGGTTAATTCGACTGAAAGACCCGCACTTACAAGGGAATCGACAGCTAAAAGAGCACCTTCATAAAACTCAAGAAAAGGTATTGTTTGATGAAACAATTGGTCTTTTGAAGTTACATAATCAGGAAAAAGCTCCAGGGCTTTCTCCTGGTCCACCGTATCGGGCAATTCAACAGGATAGTTCCTGTCAATAAAAAGCGGCAGCATTAATACAACATTGTAAGTCTCCCGAAATTCCCGGTAATTAAAATCTGCACACTCCGCATCAACAATAGCCTCTTTATCATAGATATGGGTTCGAGATGGCTCCGCCTCAATTTCATATTCATCCACATGGTCAGCGTACGTATCTGCATCTTTCGGTATTCTGATATACTCCCCGTATTTTAATCCCCAGATAAGCTTATCATTAGCCGTGCGAATGGCCCGTACAGGAACATCATATTCCCTTGCAATTGAATATAAAGTCTCTCCTTTCTCAACCTTGTGATGAATAAATTTATCATCCTCTGAAGGAAAACCCTCGCGTGAAATATATACCTTCCTGGCAGGTATCCTGACAATCTGATTGATTTGCAAACCATCCTTTGCTTCAGGGTTCAGCCTGATTATCTCATCTATCTCCACATTGTAGTTTCTGGAAAGGAAAAAAAGCGTCTGTCCAGGTTCAACGGTGTGAAAAATATAATCCTTACCTTCATCTTCGCCGGAAACTTCCTTATCAGGATCTGCCTCAGGCATAAAAGGGATCTTTAAAGCCTGATCCGGCTGCAACCCAATGTAAGCATTGGGATTCTCCATCAGTATATCCTTTTGCGGAACATTATACACCCGGCTTATTGAATAGAGAGTCTGCCCGGGTTTCACAATATGAATGTAATAGACATTTTTTTCTATTACTATCTTGTTTTCCGACCTGACAACCCCTACAGGCTCAGACTGGGCATAAATACCTGAAAATGATATAATGCCAAGTATCAATATTATAAAAAATCTTTTATTCATAAAAAAAATTTAATTTTCCCTGAGAACATACTCATCATACTCAAGTTCAAACCGGAGCTTATGCTTGGATTCCTCTATAGCTAACGAAAGAAAAAGCGATTTCATATCCTGGTCCATGGCACGCTCGGAAAGAGCCATATAGAGCTTAAAAGCTGCTTTTTCCCTTTTCATGGCAAGTATGAGGGCATCCTGGTAGCTCATTTTGGCTGAAGGCTTGATGCTCACCAGGTAATCACTTATTTGCATATCAGTAATTACTTCTGATTTCATTTCAAAAAGCCCTTTCTCTTTGACCTCTTTAAGTCTGACCTTATGGCCAATCTCTTCACGTGCAAACTGCTCAAATACCAGTTTCATATCGGGAGTAAGAGCATTTTTTGCAAGATCCTTATAAAAATCTACTGCATCCTGTTCAATTCCAATTGCAAAATCGAGGATGTCATCTACCGAATCAAATTTCTTCATGGGTTCATAAGTTTATTTTGACCAGCTGACATGTAATATGATTTAAAAGCAAACAACAGGGTTTTTTTACTGCACGAATATGATTTATCATGTTGCCGTCCATCAAATGCAATGTTAATTATAATCTTTATTAATATCAAGTTTCGGCAGCTTCTTCAAAAGAGGCAGCAAACTTATCATCAAACTGTTTCACAAGGTAATCACATCCATGATAAAACAACCCGGGGTAATTATCCTTACCGGTAGAAGAGAACCTGTATTTATTACCAGGGTAATTAGCAATGGAGAGAACTGAAAATATTTCAAGCCTTACATCCTCCATCGTTAACAGCTTGTTCTTTTTCCCGGCATTCAGAAGGGCAATTATCTGTTCATATCCTTTGTAATCTGCAGCAGCCCCAAAATGCTGTTCAAACTGCAGCGCAACTTTCCCTGTATTACTGTATGATCCACCTGTTTCCAACGGTAATGATGAGGGGAGGATCAGATCGGCCATCATGGCGGTTTCATTCATAAAATAATCCTGCACCATAACAAAGCTGGCATTTTCCAGCCAGTTACCTACCATCTTTTTATCTGCAGCACAACCCAGAGGATCTTCCCCGAAAATAAACATATTCCTTATGGTGCCCGCTTTCAGCATATTGATATGACTTTCTCCGGGAACCGGGGGCAATTTATCAATTCCCCAAATTTTAGTGAGATGATCTGTCATAGCCGGATCTGAAACTGATAATGAGCCCGGGAGAAGGTTGCCAAACATACCCATATCAAACAAACCCTGGGAATTATTTTTCTCTTTTAAAGAGATCATTCCCATGGATGTCTTGCCAAGTTTGCCCGTGATCAGGGCCAGGTTAATAAGCTCACGGCTGGTATGTGAAGAAACCTCCTTCTCGGAAAAAACAAGGATGGCATTCATTTCTCTGTTATATTGCCGGGCAAACTCCTCAAAACTTTCTTCACAGCAAAATCCGGATGATTCAAGAAGAGTATTAAAATCTTCCTTTAACAGTTCATTCTTATATTCTTCAAAACCCGTAGTTTTACTTTTAATAAACAACCCGTTTTCAAGTCCGGCGGACAGATAATAATGATTCAGGGCCTTCACAAAATAATAGTAAGACTTAACCTTCCGGGTTTTATCTACCTTGTGCCCCATGGAAGATGAGTCTTTATTTGTAATCAGCTCAACAGGGACTCCGCCGTTGATCCTGAGCTTATTAATTGTAAATCCGGCAACCGCGTTGTCGGTATTTACCTCCGCTCCAAGCAGGTATATCCTCGTTGCACCCGCAAGTTGATCCAGGGGAGTAAAGGCAACTGAACTGTTATTATAGGAGTATCCTTCATTAAGATAATGAAAGCTGTTTACATTATTGGTGCCGGCAACAGTCCTGGCAAGTTTCTGGATCAGATAAAGCTCTTCATTGGATAACCGTGCTCCACCGTAAAAGGCATTCTCATCAGGATTGACCGATGTGATTTTTTCACTTATAATATCAAAGGCATTTTCAAAAGATATCTCTTTAAATTCTCCGTCAATTTTAAGCAACGGCCTGATGATCCGGCTTTTATCGTTCATGAAATGATATCCGAACCTGCCATAACGGCAAATATTGCCATCTCTGTTGACAATGCCTTTGCTCCCGGTAGCCCTTAAGACGAATTTTGATCTGTGATGAATATTGATCTCGCATCCTATTGAACAATAGTTGCATATAGTTTGTACGGTATCCCATTTTACGGGTGCGGGCTTAAAAGGGACATTTTCAGTTATGGCACCGGTTGGACACGTTGATATGCACATCCCGCAGGATTCACATTTTGTATCGGTAAGCGAATTACCAAGACTGGGGGCTACATAAGTATCAAACCCCCTGTCCACTAGTCCGAGTGCATCGGCACCGACAACCTCATGGCATATGCGAACGCACCGGGAACACAAAATACATTTATTATTATCTATCTCAACATAGGGGTGGGAATAGTCCGCTTCATACCGCACGAAATCACCCTTATACTTATTTTGTTCTGCTTCATACTCGGTGGAAAGATTTTTAAGATCGCAGGTATAAAGTTCCGAACAGCCGCATTCTATACAACGCCTGGTCTCAGTGACTGCTATCTCATCACTCTCATACCCGAGTTCAACCTCATTGAAATTATTACGCTCCCCGGGAGGTAATGTTGGCATCTCCTGGCGAAGTTGCTTTCTGTACCGGTCCGCCAGCAAATCAGATGTAACCTCTGAGAAATTCTCCTTTTTACTTAAAAACTCAGGTTTTTCAGCTTCAACAGGCAAGCCTGAAAGGTACTGGTGGCAACTCCGGGAAGCCGCACCTGCCTGTGCAACAGCCTCAATTATTGTTGCCGGACCCGTAACTCCATCACCAGCAGCAAATACCGAAGGTATGCCAGTCCGCAACGTCCGGCCTTCAACAACTATATCACCCCATTTATTCAATTCAAGTTTCCCCTCTTCAGCGTTCCTGTTTATATCATCCAGAAAATCAACTTCTGTTTTCTGGCCAATTGCTGCAAGTATGTAATCAACTTCAATTTCAAATTCAGAACCTTGAACAGGTAGAGGTCTGCGACGACCGGAAGCATCGGGTTCACCGAGCTCCATTTTTACACAGGTAACCGATTTCACCGCACCGTTTTCATCTTTATTAACGCTTACCGGATTGGTAAGCAACATATATTCTGCCCCTTCCAGTTTGGACTCATGTATCTCGATGGGGTTTGCAGGCATCTCATTTTCAGTCCGACGGTAAAGCACATATACCTTGTCAGCGCCACACCTGAGGGAAGTCCGGCAACAATCCATTGCAGTGTTGCCCCCACCTACCACAGCTACATTTTTACCCTTAAAATCATAGCGCTGGCCGGTCATTTCCATATTTCTTAAAAAGTCTATTCCCGAAAACACTCCCTCAGCATCTTCACCTTTGCACCCAAGCAAAGTACCACGCTGCGAACCTACAGTAAGAATCAGAGCATCATAGTCATCCTTTAAATCTCCATAACTCATATCTGATCCCAGGCGCCGGTTATAAAAAATATTCGCTCCCAGTTCAGTAACTGCCTCAACCTCTTTTTCCAGTATATCATTTGGAAGCCTGTATTCAGGTATACCATATCGCAGCCATCCACCGGCATGCGGACTTGCTTCATAAATATCGCACTGATGTCCCTTTATCTGTAAAAACCAGGCTGCAGACAACCCCCCGGGCCCGGCTCCAATTATGGCAACTTTTTTTCCGGTTGGTTCGGCAACTTCCGGAACATAGCGGTTTTCAGATTCCAGGTCACGATCGGAGGTAAAGCGCTTTAGATAATCTATGCCAACAGCAGCACCTTCTTCCAGCAGGTTCCGGCGGCAGGCTACCTCGCAGGGCCTCACGCACACTCTCCCACAAATGGCAGAGAGCGGATTCACCTCTTTTATCAGGGCAACGGCTTCTGAATAAAGACCCTTTTCTATGAGTGATATGTAACCCTGTACATCTACTCCGGCCGGACAGGTTTGTTTGCAGGGTGCTTCACAGTCGGCGTAATGATTACTGACCAGGAGGTCCAGGGCAGCTTTTCTGGATTTTCTTATTTTTTCATTATCCGTGACAATTGCCATGCCTTCAGTTATCAAGGTGGAACATGCAGGCTGAAACCCCCTCATTCCCTCAATTTCCACAACACATACATAACATGATGAAAATGGCTTCAGTCTCGGATCATTGCACAGAGTCGGGATGTTAATCCCGTTACGGCTGGCAAGATCAAGAACAGTCTCATCAGACCGGCCTGTAATATTATTTCCGTTCAATATAATGTTTAGTTCTTCCATATCTTATATACCAGAATGCTGAAAATTATTAGTTGGTTATTTCGTGTTTTTACGTTATAAATTTGCCCGGATCAAATGTGGCATAATTAAACATGCTTCTTTTTCAGGAAAGCATTATCGCATCGAATTTGCATTTGTTATAGCATATGCCACATCTTATACATATATCCTGATCAATAAAGTGAACCTTCTTTCGTTCGCCGCTTATTGCGTTTACAGGACAATTCCTGGCACATACTGTACATCCCGTGCAAGTATGATCATTAACTTCATAGGTTATAAGCTTTTTGCAAACTTTGGAAGGGCACTTTTTTTGTTCTATATGTGCTTCATATTCGGCCCTGAAGTATTTGATGGTTGTCAACACGGGGTTCGGTGCAGTCTGCCCGAGTCCGCACAATGAACTGTCTTTTATCTGGTATGCCAGTTCTTCCAGTTTACCTATATCTCCGTCTTCTCCTTCTCCTTCTGTGATGCGGACCAGTATCTCCAGCATCCTTTTGGTACCTATACGGCAGAATGTACATTTTCCGCATGATTCCTTCCTGGTAAAGTCCAGGAAAAATCTTGCAATATCAACCATACAGGTGCTCTCATCCATAACCACCAATCCTCCCGATCCCATAATTGCACCTGTAGCATTTACCGACTCATAATCGACTAATGTGTCAGAAAGATAGGCGGGTATACACCCACCTGAAGGCCCTCCGAGCTGTACGGCTTTAAAACTCCTGTCGTGAGGTATTCCTCCTCCCAGTTTATAAACTATATCCTTTATAGAAACACCCATGGGGACTTCGACAAGACCACCATGCCTGATCTTCCCTGCGAGGGCAAAAACCTTTGTTCCCTTACTCTTCTCTGTGCCATGTTTTGAATATTCATCTGCACCGTTTTGCATGATCCAGGGTATATTGGCATAGGTTTCCACATTATTAATATTGGTAGGCTTTTTCCATAACCCCGATTGAGCAGGAAAAGGAGGCCTCCGCCTGGGCATGCCACGTTCACCTTCAACTGATGCAATAAGAGCAGTTTCCTCTCCACACACGAAGGCTCCGGCTCCCTCTTTAATATTAATATCAAAATTAAACCCCTGTTTACCCAGAATATCAGTGCCCAGATAACCATTTTCCCTGGCATCTCTTATTGCTATGTCCAGCCTCTTAAGTGCAAGAGGGTATTCAGCCCTGCAATAAATTACACCTTCAGAAGCGCCGACCGCAATGGCCGCAATGATCATTCCCTCGAGCACGGAATGAGGGTCACCCTCAAGAAGTGAACGATCCATGAAAGCACCGGGGTCACCTTCATCAGCATTGCATACAACATATTTTTCGGAAGATTGATTATTGCTGGTAAATTTCCATTTCATCCCGGTAAGAAAACCTCCTCCTCCCCTTCCGCGCAGACCGCTGTTCAGGACTTCCCGGATAATTTCCTGTGATGAAATATCTTCAGAAACTATATTTTTCAAAGCCGAATAACCTCCCCTGGATTCATACTCCTTTATATTTTCGGGATCAATCATTCCACAGTTGCGAAGAGCTATCTTAACCTGGCTCTCAAAAAATTTTTTATCAGGAGTGTCATAAAGGTCCGTGTAAACCAGATATTCCTTCAAGGGATTATTATTGACAATATGGGTATTCATAATGTCAACAATCTTCTCCTCGTTTATCTCACCATAAAGGTACTGCCCTGAATCATCTATTATCTCTACCAGTGGCTCGCGGTAGCACATACCCACGCAGCTTGTTTTGGAAAGCTTAAAATCGAGGTTTTCAGCTTCCTTTACAGCTCTTATTTTTTCATATACCTTGCCCGCTCCGGCAGCTATTCCGCAACTTCCAAGGCCTACAATCACTTTGGTTGTTCCCATTATTTTTTATCTTATGCTCTAAATAGAAAATTCACTTTCTTTTAGCTTAATTTCTTTTATAACCTTAACGGCCTCCTTACCGGTTAGCTTGCCGTATGTTTCATTGCTGATCATCATAACCGGGGCAAGAGAACAGCATCCCAGACAGGCTACTGACTCAAGGGTGAAAAGCCTGTCACCGGTGGTTTCGCCGTCTTCTATTTTAAGGGCCTCTGTCAAAGCATCTGTAATGGTGCCTGCATTTTGAACATGACAGGCAGTGCCGTGGCAAACCTTGATGATATGTTTCCCCACAGGAGCAAGGCGGAACTGGGCGTAAAATGTTGCAACGCCATACATGTCATTGAGTTTAAGACCCAGTTTTTCTGACAATATTTCAAATGCCTCCCTGGGTATATAACCATAAGCAGCCTGTGTTTCCTGCAATACAGGTATCATGATTCCCCGTTTGCCATTATATTTTTCAATAATGCTGTCTAGCAAGCTTATATCCGCAATTTTTTCGGAAGGTAAATCACAACGTTTCCTTTTTATTCTTTCTACCCGCATGTTGTAAAAATTTAAACCATTATAAAAACCATATTACTGATCAAATATACCCCGTCAAATATCAAGCCACTGGGATATTAAAATTAAAAGAGGCTGTTGAAAGCTGTTTTCTGCAAAACTTTTTACTGTGCGATGCAAAATTAAAAGAATAAAAATTCTATTTTAGCAAAAACAACAATTATATGGATACTAAAACAGATAACAGAATAGTGATGACCCTGGATGCGGGGGGTACAAATTTTGTCTTTTGTGCTGTTAAGGCAAATAAAGAGATAATAAGTCCCCTGGTACTGCCTTCAAATGGCCGGGATCTCGATATGTGCCTCAAAACAATTATTAAGGGTTTTGAACAGATAAAGACAAATCTTGCTGATCAGCCCGTAGCGATAAGTTTTGCATTCCCGGGCCCTGCAGACTACGCCAACGGGATAATAGGCGACCTGGGTAATTTACCCGCCTTCCGGGGAGGCATAGCACTGGGACCCATGCTGCAAAATCATTTTGAAATGCCGGTGTTTATAAATAATGACGGAGATCTTTTCACATATGGTGAGGCGATTTCCGGACTTCTACCCTGGGTAAACAGCCAGCTTGAGCAGGCCGGTAGTATAAAAAAATACGAAAACCTTGTGGGCGTAACACTGGGCACCGGTTTTGGGGGGGGACTGGCACGGAAGGGTGAACTGGTTTTGGGTGATAACGGGGCTGCCGGAGAAGTGTGGCTGCTGAGAAGCCATAATAACAATGAATGCTTTGCTGAAGAAAGTATCAGCATAAGAGCTATTCTGAGTGCTTACGGGAAAATGTCAAAGAGCGGAACACCAAAAAATATCACTCCCCTGGATATTTATGAAATTGCCACAGGCAAACAAAGGGGAGATCAGATAGCTGCAATTGAATCTTTTAAACAGTTTGGGAATGCGCTGGGAGATGCCCTGGCAAATATGATCACCGTTTTTGACGGAATAGTGGTTGTTGGCGGGGGACTGTCCAAAGCCTGGCAGCTATTTGCTCCCGAAGTGATTGCCCATATAAATGGTACAATAAGGTCGGTGAACGGTGAAGAAGTGCCCAGGACAGAAGTTACCGCATTTAACCTTGAAGATGCCTTACAACTGAAAGAATTCGTTACAGGCCAGGAAAAAGAGATTGCAATACCCTTCGCATCCGGCAAAGTAGTGTATGATCCTCTTAAGCGTTCAGGTATAGGGCTATCCAGGCTTGGAACCAGCGAGGCAATATCTATTGGTGCATATGCCTATGCTCTGAATGCCATCGACAAAAACTCCTGAGGCCTGCCAATAACAGCCCCTGAAACAACCTCCTTTTTTAAAACCCCCACAGGTAAAACTTCTCAGGTATACCTGCGGGGGATAACATGATCTGAACAGAGGAGCAGCTTAATGGAATTTTTAAAGCCCTGACAAAAAATCAAGTACATTCCTCTCAATGCGGGGGGGGACGTTATCTTCCCCGGCAGGCTTGAAAGCTTCTCCGGTTATTTTCTCATACAATTCAATGTATCTTTCGCTGATATCAGTAACTACCTGCTTTGTCATGGCCGGCACCCTTTGTCCGGATTTTCCCTGGAATTTATTTTCTATGAGCCATTCACGCACAAATTCCTTTGACAGCTGCTTCTGGGGCTCATCAGCGGCCAGGCGTTCCTCATAGCCATCCGAATAAAAGTATCTTGATGAATCGGGCGTATGGATCTCGTCAATAAGATAAATCTTCCCATCCCTCTTGCCAAACTCATATTTTGTATCCACCAGTATCAATCCTTTTTCCGCTGCCATTTCGGTGCCTCTTTTGAAAAGATCCATTGTATACTTTTCCAATTGTATATAATCCGGTTCAGGAACCAGTCCGAGTTCCAGAATCTCTTCGCGGGAAATATCTTCATCGTGCCCCTCCATTGCTTTAGTGGTGGGCGTTATTATGGGCTCGGGAAACTTCTGGTGCTCTTTCATACCTTCGGGCAGCGTTACTCCGCAAATTGAACGTTTACCGGCTTTATATTCCCTCCATGCATGTCCGGTAAGGTAACCCCGGATCACCATCTCCACCATGAAAGGGTCTGCCCTGTAACCGGCTGTTACCATGGGATCAGGGGTACTTATTTTCCAGTTGGGTACTATATCAGCGGTGGCATCCAGAAATTTAGAAGCTATCTGATTAAGAACCTGTCCCTTATAGGGTATGCCTTCAGGCAAAACCACATCAAAGGCCGAAATACGATCGGTAACAACCATTATGAGATATTTGTCGTCAATATTGTATACATCCCTTACCTTTCCCACGTAGAGATTTTTCTGTCCGGGAAATTCAAAGCTGGTTTTTATAATTGCCTTAGCCATAGTTAAATGATAATTTTAAATTAATACTGTATAAATGATTTACAAAGTGCTATAAGCATCCGAATAATTATCTGCTGCATTACGGGTTTTCCGTATCATAGGCTTTTACTATCAGTTTAACAAGCTTATGCCTTATGATATCCCTTTCGTCAAAATAAATTACCGACACTCCCTTTATCCCCTTCAATATCTTCAGTGCATAGGTAAGTCCGCTCTTCCCCTTATCAGGTAAATCGATCTGGGTTATATCACCTGTTACAATAAATTTTGCTGATTTGCCCATCCGGGTAAGAAACATTTTCAACTGACTGGTTGTGGCATTCTGAGCCTCATCGAGTATTACGGCGGCATTGTCAAGGGTCCTGCCACGCATATATGCAAGGGGGGCAATATGGATAGTACCATCGACAATATAATCCTTCAGTTTACGAATGGGGATCATATCATAAAGGGCATCATATAAAGGCTGAAGGTAGGGATCGAGTTTCTCTTTTACATCACCGGGCAAAAATCCGAGATGCTCACCTGCCTCAACTGCGGGACGTGTAAGTATTATCTTTTTGACTTCCTTGTTTTTAAATGCTTTTACAGCGAGGGCAATGGCTGTGTATGTCTTTCCTGTTCCGGCCGGACCAATTGCAAAGAGAAGGTCATCTTTCCTGTATTGCTCAACCAGCTGTTTTTGGTTAACGGTCCTTGCCGAAATCATTTTGCCATGATTGCCGTAAACCAGTACACCGGAAGATTCGTCCGGTTTTGCTTCCCTTGACAGTTCACCGGCAAAGAGATTTTCAATGTCATTTTCAGATAACCGGTTAAATTTTTGCAGATGTTCTATTAAAACATGAATAAGATCATCGAATTTTTCTATCTCTCCCTCATCACCGTAGACCCTGATCTCATTGCCCCGGGCAACAACTTTAAGTTTCGGGAAAAAAGACTTTATTTTATCAAGAAGTATGTTGTTAACACCATATAATGTGACTGGATCAATCCCCTCTAAATATATTAATTGCTCGATCATAGTATTTCCAAATAATGCTTACTTTTGAGTCTTACAAAATAATCATTTTTTTTCCAATTTTTTACTTTTTAATGACCTAATCTGAGTACATTAACCAGCTGCAATTATCAAAATGCCCATAGTTACACTCACAACTGACTGGATTCCTGACGACTACTATTACGGAACGATTAAAGGCAAGCTAATGACCGCCTGTCCTTCCCTTAGCATTGTTGATATATCACATAAGGTGCCAGCTTTTAATACAGCCAGGGCAGCTTTTATAATAAGAAATACCTTTTATCATTTTCCCGGGGGTACTATACACCTCATATGTGTTAATACGGAACCATCTAAAGATGAATCTGTGCTGGCCATAAAATACAAAAGTCACTACTTTATTGGAAATGACAATGGTATTTTCGGACTAATACTAAAGGATCAACCATCGGAAGTCGTCGAATTACCACCTGCCATTGAACCAACCAGCTTTGCATCGGCAGATATTTTTGTTAATGCAGTAGGCCATATTGTAAGCAACGGAGAAATAGCCGGGCTTGGCAAAGCAAGGGAAAGCTATAACAAAAGCGTTCTGCGGCGGGCAACAATTGATCAGGATGTTATTAATGGCAGTGTGATTTTTATTGACTCCTACCAAAATGCAATAACAAACATAACAAAGGAATTATTTGAGAGAATAGGAAAAGGGAGGCAATTTGAAATCGCAGTCCAGAGCAATCATTATAAGCTCCGGAAAATTAATAAGTTGTATGGGGAGACTTCTGTGGGAGAGCTGCTGGCACTTTTCAACTCCCTTAATCTTCTTGAAGTGGCAATAAACAAGGGAAATGCATCTGAACTGCTTAACCTTACCACAAGCTCAATGATCAGGATTAAATTCTTTGATAAAAAACAGTAAACGCAGACAAACAATGGACGACAGATTATCAGCCTTTAAAAATCTTCTTGACATAATGGATGAGCTCAGGGAAAAGTGCCCCTGGGATAAAACACAAACAATTGAAAGCCTCCGCAACCTGACCCTGGAGGAAGCCTACGAACTGGCCGATGCGATATCAAAAAATGACCCTGAAGACATAAAAAAAGAGCTTGGGGACCTGCTGCTTCATATTGTATTTTATGCAAAGATAGGTTCTGAACTTAAAGCATTTGATATTAAAGATGTAATTGACAGCATCAATGAAAAACTGATTTACAGGCATCCGCATGTTTTCGGAGACGTGGTGGTTGCCGGAGAGGATGAAGTCAAAGAGAACTGGGAGCATCTTAAGATCAGGGAGTCAAATAAATCCGTTCTCTCCGGTGTGCCGGCATCACTGCCTTCCCTGATAAAAGCCAACCGCATACAGGACAAGGTAAAAGGTGTGGGTTTTGACTGGGAAGAGAAACATCAGATATGGGACAAGGTAATGGAAGAGCTCCGTGAACTGAAGGATGAAATTCATAAAGCAGATAAGGATAAGATAGAGTCAGAGTTTGGCGACCTCTTTTTTTCCCTTGTTAATGCTGCCCGGCTATATGGGATAGATCCGGAAACTGCGCTGGAAAAGACAAACCGCAAATTCACCAGGCGGTTTAACTATTTGGAGAATAAGACTATGGCCGTTGGTAAATCACTCAAATCCATGAGCCTGGAGGAGATGAATGTGATCTGGGAAGAGGCTAAACAATTTGACAACAAATAATTGTGCTAAACTGAGGGCCCTGCAGATACAAGATTTTTGCCAAAGTCATTATCTGTATATTGCTCAAAGTTGGCAATAAATTTTTCAGCCAGCTCCCTGGCTGCCTTATCCCACAACCCCTTCTCGGGCCATGATTTCACAGGGTTCAGAAATTTACTTTCAATACCACTGATCTCCACTGGTATGGCCAGGTTGAATACCGGCATCATCTCGTCTTCCTGGTTATCTATGGAACCATTCATTATTGCATCTATTATCAGCCTGGTGGAGTCAATGTCTATTCTATCTCCGGTTCCGTAAGGCCCTCCTATCCAGCCAGTGTTAACCAGGTAAGCAGAAGCTCCGTATGCATCCATTTTCCTTACCAGGTCTTCTGCATATTTCAGAGGATGAAGGAAAAGAAAAGCAGCACCAAAGCACGCGGAAAATGTAGGCTCCGGCGTAGTAACACCTCTTTCCGTTCCCGCTATTTTAGCAGTAAAACCGCTCAGGAAATAATACTGGGCCTGTTCAGGAGTTAACTTAGCCACCGGGGGAAATATCCCGAAGGCATCAGCGGTAAGAAGTATTACTTTTCTGGCATGACTGGCTTTGGAGACCGGCTTAACTATATTGTCTATATGATAAATGGGATATGAAACTCTTGCGTTTTCAGTTTTTGAGGCATCATCAAAATCTATCTCACCTGTTATTTCATCAATAACCACATTCTCAAGAAGTGCATCTCGTCTAATGGCAGCATATATGTCCGGCTCCCTCTCTTTAGTCAATTTATTTGTTTTGGCATAGCAACCTCCCTCAAGATTAAAAACACCGTTTTCATCCCAGCCATGCTCATCATCTCCTATCAGTGCCCGTTTGGGGTCGGCCGAGAGAGTGGTCTTCCCGGTTCCTGAAAGCCCGAATAAAACAGCTGTATCATTATTACCTCCCACATTTGCAGAACAATGCATTGTAAATATATCCTGCAGGGGCAGATAATAGTTCATAATGCTAAAAATACCCTTTTTCATTTCCCCGCCATACCAGGTTCCCAGCAGAACCGACATCTTTTCACCTAGATTAAAGGCTACCATCACTTCAGAATTAAGCCCCTGCGCTTTCCATTTTGAATTAATTGCCTTGGATGCATTGAAAGTTACAAAGTCAGGCTCAAAATCCTTCAGCTCCTCATCAGAGGGGCGAATAAACATATTTTTCACAAAATGGGCCTGCCAGGCAACCTCCGTTATAAAACGTACATTTATACTGGTGTCGGGGTTTGAGCCGCAAAAGCAGTCCATCACGTACAATTTTTTGCCGGACAGCTGCTTTGTAGCAGTTTCCTTAACACTTTCCCAAACCTCAGGTTCTATAGGCTTATTATCATTTTTTGATTTCTCACTTGTCCACCACACATTCTTCTCAGAAGATGGTTCCCTGACTATGTACTTATCCCTGGGGGAACGTCCGGTGAATCTGCCTGTATCAACAGCCACGGCACCTGTATTTGTCTCAAATACTCTTTCATAGCCTTCAAGCGAGGGGTCTGTTTCATGTCTGAACAGCTCCTCGTATGAAAGATTATAATAAATCTTTTTCACATCAGATATTCCATATGCTGAAAGATCCGGTACTGGCAGCGTACTGTTTTTTCGATTCATGAGAATAAAGATAGGTTATCAAATTACAATTACTAAACTGTTAGACAAGCATAGCACGGGGATTATTTTTTTTCAAAAAGGGTAACTTTTATAAAGGTAACCATTCTGAATCATAAAAGGTAATAAAAATTTACAAACCTGCGTCTGAATTTATGGTTGGCGACTACAAACCCCCATCGCGGACTTTCACCACTATGTTCTCTGCACGGCACGGCACGGCACGGCACGGCACGGCACGGCACGGCACGGCACGGCACGGCACGGCACGGCACGGCACGGCACGGCACGGCACGGCACGGCAAA
>SLPB01000139.1 GCA_007132225.1 Bacteroidales bacterium
CAGTTAATTTATAAATAGTCTATATAAAGAATTTATCCTAAAGCATAATAAACAATAAACCTTTTAAAATCATGATATTATTTTTCACAAAAAACATAAACTTCTTAAGGTATAGTTTGCCATTATATAATACTAAATTTATTTATGAAACCCCATCAGCCTTCGGCAGACAAAATAACATGAACAAACCATGCGGGTTCCATGAGAGTGAAATACTGAATATGAATACCATGTCTTAGTAAATGATTGATTTTATATTAGATAACTATACTTTATTCTCATAAAATTTGTACCTGAGTTATATAAAATTAAATGATTTTTTGTAAATTGGAGATTAAAACTCTCAAAAGACTTAATAATACTGGTAAATAATCAATCATAATGCATAATGATGTAAGAAAATATTACAATAAACATGTGGAGGAGGAAGATCGCCGACTGGATAATCATCCTTTCGAAATTCCTGTTATGATGCATTTTGTGGACAGGTATCTTAAAAAAGGAGATCACATTTTTGATGTAGCCTGTGGCACGGGCCGAATTGCCAACCTATTAATGGAAAAGGGATATTACATGGGACTGAACGATATCTCAGATAAAAACATTGAACTTGTAAAACAACGCTCAGGCGATGATCCCAATATACTATTCATAGAGTGTGCCGATGCGCTGGATACAAAAACATGGGACCACGAAAAAAAATGGGATGCCGTTCTTATCCTGGGACCTATGTATCACATGATAAGCAAGGAGAAAAGGCTTAAAGTCCTAAAGCTGGCCGGCGAGCATTTAAAGCCCGGAGGATATCTTTTTACCTCATTCATGACCAGGGTCGGGGCACTGGTTTACGGGATCAAAAACAACCCCAAAGGGATCCTCTATCCTGACGGAGCAGGTAAACTATGGGAAACCGGAACGGACGACAGGTTTGTGGAAGCTACCGAATGGTTTACAAATGCCTATTTCTCTCATCCGGAGGAAGTTAACCCGCTTATTGAACAAGCTGGATTTCAACCATTGCATCTTGCCGGCGCTGAAGGTGTTTTTGGAGAAAGATTTGAGCTGTATCATCAGCTCGAGGACCATCTAAAACAAGCATGGATGGACTTCATTGTCACTCATTGTGAAGATCCTCATATGGTAAATAATGCAAAACATCTCTTAAGCGTATCGAAAATGCCGGTTACAGACTAAACCGGTTCTGTTATCCAGTCCCTGGCTATAAGTGTTTCCGAGTGATTGAAAAACTTTATCTCCCCGGAAATAAAAGGCTTACTTAATTTGGAAAGTGTTTCAACCATCTTTCCTGACCCAACAATTGCTACCCGGTTAAAATTTTTGATGTGCTTGAAATAAACTTTGAAATCTTCCCATAAAGCTGCAGGATCAATACCCTCAATTTCTATTATTTCAACATACAGTTTCCGGGTATCGAATTCACGACCTGTCTTTTCCAGAATAGGATTCAGTTTATCATAATCTGATTTCTCAACTTTACCTTTAACCTGAAACGCAATCAGGTTATCTTTTGTAATATCCAGTATTTTAAACATAATATAAATTTTTTATGATCATACATTTTTCATAATCACTAATTCAATAATTATGGTGAATATTGGTGCAGGCACGGAAAATTGTCTTAACCACCAAACGGCAGTTTCAAAAAAATTATCTGAGTATACCCCACAGAGCAATAAAAAGAAGCAAGACAATAAACAGCCAAAAAAAAGCACTTAATGCTAACTGCGGATATGCACTTCGGTTGACCCTGTACCCTGAATCTTCGCTTTCCTCCATTCCGCCACGGGCAGGAGGAGTAGCTGCAGCAAGGAACAAGGCAAACAAAAGAATTACAAATATTACCGGCAGCCAGGCAAGGTCCCAGTATACAGGCCCCACCGGTTCAACCCAGGCGGCAGCTGCCAGTCCGGCCAGAACAAGAATCAGTAAAAAAGTCCACAATCTGCCCCACGGACCGGTGTATTTGAAAATATAATAGAAAATAATGCCAATCAAGCCGGCAACCAGAACCGTTAAAACAATTTGCAAAAAGTCCATAAACAAGTTATTTAATATTAATATTTACTTATGAATCCCTATGTTACCGGGTAACACAAAATAACTTGTATAAAGCATGAGAGTTCCGTGGGAATTGAAAAGTAAAATATCCGAATCATAAATTATTAACACGTTGTTAAACAAATTGCTAACTATACAATGAAAAAGTTGTGCCACAAAATGAATTACGCACAATAATCAGGGTAGTCCCTAATTTCAATTCATATGCAGAGAGACGGGGTAAATTTCAAAGTATTTGAAGTGCCCCAAAGTGGGTAATCTGGCAACATAATGTAGAAAACCGTGTACATTTACAGGAAGTAACCTATAAAGAAAGCGGGGCGCAGGATCTTTACCTGTGCCCCGCAATATTTCAGGGGTGTTACAATAATTAGATGTACCGTAGCTGACTGTATTGGAATATTATTTCACTTTTTGGAATCCCAGCTCCAGATCAGCTTTTATATCTTCCACATTCTCGATGCCGACAGAAAGCCGTATGAGTCCGGGCAGCACACCTGAAGTGGCCTGTTCCTCTGTAGTGAGCTGCTGGTGAGTAGTTGATGCCGGGTGGATGATCAGGGTTTTGGCATCTCCCACATTTGCCAGGTGGCTGATAAGTTCCAGGCTGTTAATAAACTTATCCGCTTCCTCAGCACCGCCTTTGATCGTAAAAGACAATACCCCGCCAAAACCGTTTTTCAGATATTTCCTGGCAAGAGTGTGATAGGGACTGGATTGGAGTCCGGGATAATTAACTTTCTTAACCTTTGGATGTTTTTCGAGCCACTGAGCGATAACCAGGGCATTATCCACATGCCTTTGAACCCGTAGTGAAAGAGTTTCCAGTCCCTGAATCAAAAGAAATGCATTAAAGGGACTCAGTGCAGCACCGTAATCCCGCAAACCTTCAACCCGGGCACGTATAGCGAAGGCAATATTGCCAAATGGCCCGTCACTGCCGAACACCTCCCAGAATTTGAGTCCGTGATAACCTTCCGAAGGTTCGGTGAACTGCGGAAATTTTCCATTACCCCAGTTATAGTTACCTCCATCAACAATGACTCCTCCTACAGAAGTACCGTGCCCCCCAATCCATTTAGTAGCTGATTCCACAACAATATTTGCTCCATGATCAAGTGGGCGGAACAGGTAGCCAGCCGCACCAAATGTATTATCAACTATCAAGGGAATATCATGCTTTCGGGCAACTTTAACGATCGCTTCAAAATCAGGTATATTATATTCGGGGTTACCAATGGTCTCAAGGAATATGGCTTTTGTTTTACCGTCAATAGCCTTATCAAAATCTTCAGCCTTGTCGCCGCTTACAAATTTGACTTGTATACCCAGGCGCTTAAACTGAACTTTGAACTGATTGTATGTCCCCCCGTACAAAAAAGAGGTTGAAACCAGGTTGTCGCCAGACTCCAGGATGTTGGTGATAGCGGTAAACTGCGCTGCCTGCCCTGAAGAGGTAGCAACTGCGGCAATACCTCCCTCGAGTGCGGCAATCCGCTTTTCAAATACATCGGTAGTAGGATTCATTATCCTCGTGTATATATTTCCAAACTCTTTGAGCCCGAATAAATTGGCTGCATGTTCAGCATCTTTGAACACGTATGAAGTAGTCTGGTATATGGGCACAGCTCTTGATCCGGTTGTTGGATCAGCTTCCTGACCTGCATGCAACTGCAGGGTTTCAAATGAATATTTATTATTGTTTTCCATGATAGTTTGTATTTTTATAGTATGATTGATGTATTCTCAGAAAGCGGACGGGAATCCAGGTTTCCGCCTTCAGAGAAAAAAAAATTATGGGTGGCAATGACTGCCCTGTTGCAGTCACTTTCCTTAACTACGAAATATACTGCAGCTGTGGAAGCACCGGCAGCAATAATCTCAACATTTATATTTTCGGCAGCCACAGCCTGAAATGCTTTTGCAGCAATGCCCTGTTTCGTGGTAATACCTTCACCAACAAGTGCAACAAGAGCAATGTCAGAAATAGCTTCGACTTCATTGATCAATGCCGGAGCATTTACCTTTATGGCTTTCCTGGCTATTCTCAAATCAGACTTCTGTAATAAAAAACATATTGCTGTTTGCGATGTAAATACAGAGGAGATATTTACCCCTGCAATATCCATTATGCCGGCAACTTTTGCAAGCACTCCCGGTTTGCTGCCAACACCGGGCCCCTTCAGCTTAAGCACGGAAAAGTTCCGGCTGAAAGTAATACTTTTTGGACCAGGCAGATCTGCCCCTGTATCCGGACTTATCAGGGTACCGGGACCAGCCGAAGGTTGTTTTACGTTAAATATCCTGACCGGAATTCCTTTAGGTATAAGAGGTTCTACAGTCCTGGGATGAAGGATCTTTGCGCCGAAATATGATAGTTCGGCCGCCTCGTTATAAGAAAGCTGGTTAATGGTTTTGGGATCTTTGACTATTTTGGGATCACATGTCTGAAAACCACAGACATCTTTCCATATATCCAGGCTGTCCGCTTCCACCATATTAGCCAGGGCAGCAGCAGAATAATCACTCCCCCCCCTGCCAAGTAAATTTATTTTACCCTCGGCAGAAACCCCGTAAAAACCGGGAACAACATAATACTGTTTTCCTGAGAAATAGTTAATGACTGCTTTGGATGATTCCTTTAGCTTTATACTGGCAGATCCAAACTCCCCGTCGGTAATCAAACCAAAATTTTCAGGTAAGGCCAATGAGGTTTTAAGACCTCTGGAACGAATAACTGCTGAAAGTATAAGTGCACTTATTCGTTCGCCAAAACTAAGAATGGTATCATTAATGGCAGGAGGCAATTCTCCTATTGCATAAACCCCTTTATAAAGATTAGCCAGTTTATCAAGCAATCTCCTTAACTCATCACGGGTGTGTTCAATAATCCGGGGATCGTCAATATTTGCATTTATCTGTTCTTCACAGGTGGAATATAAATCCAGTAAAAGAGGTTCCGGGAAATTACCGGAGTCCGATGCCTCTATAGCAGCCTGCTTTAGTTTATCGGTTACCTTAAAAAATGCAGAAACAACTATAATACAAGGAGCATCATAATTAACTACTATTTCTGCGCAACGCCTGAAATCAATGGTTTTGCGAAGGTTGGACCCCCCAAATTTAATTACTTTATAAGACATGAGATTGTATTTTAAAAATTATAATTGAATAGAAAAACAGGTGTCCTGCCAACAAATAGTCAGAGTAATCCAGACCGGTATAAAAACCGTGTAAAGCAGGAAATTGTCAATGCATGCTGTGCATGCATTGCATCAACATATGTCTGGGTATTAGCAATGGATAGAAAGGAATAAATAAAAACGCGGGAAGTGCAGCAGTTGGCTGTCCCGGTGTATAAATCCTGATGTTTAGTATTAAACTTTTCATTATAAAAGATTTTGACTTTATAATCCCCTTTGGGCAGGTATTAGCACCTTTTCTCCGGTGAGACGGTTGCTAGAGCTTCATGGAGCCTGTTCTCTCTGCTCTTCTTTATAAATCAAACCCTTATCTGGATGGGTATGAAATTTAAACTTGTACAAAAATAATTGTTTTTATTATAACTCAAAACAAAGTTTAACACAAAATGCGGGTCAATAATCAACAATTTAAATAACATTAGGCACCTTTAATATTGTAAACTACTAATAATAAAGATGAATGACGCATAATAAGGAGGCCTGATATAAATAGTATGATTGTTATAATCACCTGTAGTTCCTGCTTTTGTAAATTTATAAAAGGGTTCTCTCAAGGTATTGAATCCTCTCGAAGGCAGCTTTCTGAAGGGTATCACTGCCTACTTTACCGCGAAAATCGTCAATTTTATCAAATCCTTTACCATCCATCCAGCTTTCCAATCCATCCTTCATCTTAGCGATCTGCTCAATGCCATTTTTATAAAGGGTGGAACAAAACTGAGTAGTGACAGCCCCGGCAAGAAGTTGTTTAACCACATCGTCCGGACTATGAATACCTGTTGAAGCTGAGATGTCAATATCCAGCCGTCCGGAAAGCAGGCCGACCCATCTCAGGGGTATGGTAAGCTCGCCGGGAGAGCTTAAATAGTTATGATTTACAATTTCAAGAGAACCGGTATCGATATCGGGTCTGTAAAAACGGTTAAACACTACCAGTCCCCCGGCACCTGCATCCTGAATTGTTTTTGACATCTTGACGATATTCGAAAAATAAAAGCCCAGCTTTACAATAACAGGGATACCGACGGTGTCAACAACACTTTTTACTATTCTCCGGTAAACATCCTCGACGGTATTGCCATCCATATTTTCATCATAGGGCACGACAGCAATATTAAGTTCAATGGCATCTGCACCTGCCTCCTCAATCCTTCCTGCAAAGTCCACCCAAAGGTCACCTCCGATACAATTTACACTGGCAATTACCGGAATATCAACGGCGGATTTGGACTCTTTTATAAGGTTTAAATAGGGTTGAACTCCCTGGCCGGTTGATAGTGATTTCACATGTTCCTCCGCCTCGGGAAACCAGAAATACATATCATCCTTACTGAACTGCTCCTGAATGGCATCCAGTATCTGCTCTTCAAAAACAGATTTTAAAACAATCGCCCCTGAACCCATATCAGCACATTTTTTAATGTTGGCCACACTTCCAGTAATCTTTGAGGAGCTCACAATAAGTGGATTCCTGAGTTGCAGACCGGCATATTTTGTTGACAGATCCATAATTTAAGTCAGTTTAGTTGGTTCGAATATTTATCAAAAAAACCCTTTATTCCTGATATGTCCGGGAACGACAGAGCCTCTTTAAAAAAATCAATTGCTTTATTCAGGTTCTCTCCGGCACCCGGTGTCATCGCTTCTAAAAATTCCCACTTATAACCCCGGATATGCACCAGGTAGGTTGCTGGATTTTCATTATAGATATTCCGGCATAAATTCAGCACAAATGAAGGAGAAACCGAATGCATGGTAAATTCAACTTTTGAATCAGGTTCAACCCTGGTAACCATCATGTCGCCGACCCTTTCATCAACAGTTGCATCTATAAAAACCACAATTTCCTTCCCTCTCATGGCGTGGGCATCTTCAATGTTAAGCTGGTAATTGGAATCAAAAACAATACCTGCTGACCGGTTGCCGGTGATCCACTCATCAAGACGGCTGACCAGTTCGTTGCCCAGCCCGTCATCCTGCAGTCCCGGATTACCGTAGCCATATATCAATATGTTATGCAGGTTATTCAAATAAACTCCTTTAAAAAAATTGACAATTACTGCCGGGAACGCTTATAATCAATCAGTTTACCATCGACATCCAATAACTCCATCTCCAGGGGCATTTTACCAAGGGCATGGGTTGCACAGCTCAGACAGGGGTCATAGGCCCTGATAACCACCTCCACCGCATTCATCATTGGCTCTGTTATCTTCTCTTTCCCGGTCATCCGGGCTTTGGCAACATAATTGACAGCCCTGTTCATCGGCTCATTATTGTTGGTAGTAGAGACAATAAGGTTCGCCATATCGATCAGATCATTATCATTAATACTGTAGTGATGAAACAGGGTTCCCCTCGGGGCCTCTATTAAGCCAACCCCCTCCTTTTTCTTTTCTCCTTTGGTAACAAGATCGTTGCCCTGCAGATCCGGATCTTCCAGCAACTCTTTTATCATTTCGGCAGCATACAGGGTTTCAATCAGCCTGGCCCAATGGGTGTGCAGGCAAAAATTGTTGGGTTTGCCCCCGGTATGATCTTTAAATATTTCAAATTCCTTCTGTGCCTGGGGGGAGGGTATGAAATCACAGGTATTTAACCGGGCAAGGGGACCAACACGGTACCATCCCTTTTCTTTCCCGAGACTTTTAATGAAGGGAAACTTCATATAGCTCCAGGAGCGAACCTCCTCGCCTATAAAGTCAAGGTATTCCTGGTAATCCACATTATCAAATATCACCCTTCCTTCAGAATCTACGGCCTTTAACAGTCCGTGATAAATATCAAGTGCACCGTCATCTCTTACCAGGCTCAGATGATTGGATGGGAACCGGGAAAAGTGGTCGACAAACTCCCGGTTTTTCTTATAATAATCCTTAAACAGGTCTACCGCGCTCTGTGCCCATTCAACCATTTTACGGGCATTTAAAGGATCGTCTCCTTTCAAAAGGAAATCACGCTCTTCTGGACTGAGATTCTTGTTTATCCCTCCCGGGATCGCGCCTGTTCCGTGAATTTTTTTTCCTGCGGTCAACCGTATCACCTCCTGGCCGAATTTCCTCATCATAACCCCCTGTATAGCAAGCTCCCTGAACTCCTCGCTTCTGGTCAGCGCAACCACATTCCTCATTTCAGGATCAGCATCAAAGCCAAAGAGAAAATCGGGTGAGGACAAATGGAAAAAATGGAGCGCATGGGACTGGAAAAATTGCCCGTAATGCATCAGCCTCCTCATTTTTTCCCCGGTGGGCGTGAGCCCCTTTCCCGTTCCTGCTCCTACTATGACATCCAGTGCCTTGGCTGCAGCAAGATGATGGCTGACCGGACAAATGCCGCATAATCGTTGCACCAGAACGGGTGCTTCCCAGTAGGGCCTGCCCTGCACAAAACGTTCAAATCCCCTGAATTCAACTATATGCAGCCTCGTCTGTTCAATATTATTCTGATCATCCAGTTTAATTGTGACCTTGCCATGACCTTCTACCCGGGTTATTGGTTCTATTGTAATTTTTTTGCTCATTACCTGAAACTATTTCTTGAATTAGTCATATTTTATTACTTCGTATGGCAGCTCCAGCTCATTTCCTTTTATCAGTGCTGTAAGCGCCCCCCAGAGAAGTTCGGCATCCGGGGGACAGCCGGGCAGATAGTAATCCATCTTAACCACCTCATGGCAGGGATAAACCTTGTCCAGGAGGATCGGGAGCTCAACATCATTGGGCATTATACCTTCGGGATTTTCATCTTTGGTGGAAGGTCCGTTAAGATAGGCTTCTTCCAGACAATCGCTGACCGGCAGGCCGTTCCTGAGGGCCGGCAATCCGCCCATTATAGCACACTCGCCCACCGACACAAGTATTTTGCAGTGCTTTCTGAAATCCTTTAATACATGAACGTTATCATTATTACAGCAACCACCTTCTATCAAGCCGATATCACATGGCCGGGTAAATTTTTTTATGTCGTTAATTGGCGATTTGTTAAAATCGACAAGTTCTATCAGTTCAAGTATTCTTTCATCTATATCCAGAAGAGACATATGACATCCGAAACATCCTGCCAGGGAGGCCGTCGCTAATATGGGCTTACTCATAATAATGGTATATTTTGATATTTATTATTTTTCAATGTCACTTCCAATTGGTAAATGATCATATTTCCGCTGGCCTATAGGTGTACGGAAGCCCGACTCCTTTATCAGCAGTGCGCCAACCGGACAAATATCCATGGATTCCCGGGCTAGCCGGTCGGTCATCTTGTTTGCCATTTCGTGATTGATATTGATCTCCACCTCATGGCCCCTCTTCTTAAAGGCAAAATAGCTCCTGTCATTTTCATCCCTGATGCCCCTGATACAGCGCTTACATAAAATACAGCGGTTATGGTCCTTAATCAGTTTGGGATTCGAAGCATCTACCTCTCTTATCGGGAACATGAAGGGGAACCGGGGCACTAACATTTTGTACTTGTAAGCAAGTGCCTGGAGCTCGCACGATCCGCTTTTCTCGCAGGAAGGACAAAAGTGATTTCCCTCGACAAAGAGAGCCTCGATAATGGTTTTCCGTATACCTTCAATCTGTGCAATATTGTTTTCAATCTCCATGCCGCTTGTTACCGGTGTGGTACAGGCAGTCATCGGGCGACCGTTGACCAGTACGCTGCAGATCCGGCAGGCCCCCTTTGGCTTCAGTCCCTCGATATTGCAAAGAGTCGGAATATAAACACCGTTGTCTTTTGCGGCGTCTATAATATATTTACCCTCCTCGGACATGCATTTTTTTCCATCTATTATGAATTCAACGAAATTTTTACTCATAACCTTATAATTAAATTGTTACCTGTTTATGAACTTATCTCAGCGTGGGGGTTTTCCAGGGTGATATAAATTAATGGGCAATGGGAATTCTTCCGACAGCGTCACTACCCTCACGGATCGCTTTATGAAGATCAAAGCCCGTGTCGAATTCAACATCTTTTTTCACCTTCCTTTCATAAAGGTTACGCAGATTCTTTATGCTGGTTAAAATCGGGTTTGCTGCTGTATGACCCAGTCCGCACCGGCTGTGCTCCAGTGGCCTGGCCCATTCCTTAATATCTTTTATATCCTGCTCAGTACCATGCCCTTCCAGTATCTTCTCCATCTTCTGCTTCATCAGAACGGGCAGTATCCTGCAGGTCGAACAGGATCCGCAGGATTCCTCGATAAAGAATTCCATAAAGTTCAGAACTACATCTTTCAGCAGATCACGGTTTTCATCGAAGATCATTATCGATCCGCCGGTGGATAGATCCGAATAACACAATACCCTGTCGAATTCATCAGGTCCGATCAGTGCACCTGAAGGCCCTCCAACCTGAACGGCTTGTACCTGTTCTGCATCAACAGTTTTCAGTACATCGTTCACGGTAAATCCCCAGGTCACTTCATAGACTCCGGCTTCCCTGCAATCGCCCGAAACAGACAGGATCTTGGTCCCCGTAGAATCTTCCGTTCCCTGATCCCTGAACCAGGCAGCACCGTTTTTCAATATCTTGACTGCCAGGCAGAGGGTTTCCACATTATTTACAACGGTGGGCTTTTCCAGGTAACCTTTCTGAACGGGAAAGGGAGGACGGTCCCTTGGCTCCCCTCTTTTTCCTTCAGCCGATTCTATAAGAGCCGATTCCTCACCACAAACGTAAGCACCAGCACCAAGCTGTATCCTTACATCAAAATCAAAACCGTCAATACCCGCTATATTTTTCCCAAGAAGGTTACCGGCCCTCATCTCATCCATCACCTTATTAAGATATTTTACAAGGTACTTATACTCATGTCTCACGTACAGCAATCCTTCACTGGCTCCCACTGCATAAGCCGCGATAACCATTCCTTCGATTATAAGGCCCGGGGCTTCCGTTAAAATCACCCTGTCTTTAAAAGTCCCGGGTTCTCCCTCATCGGCGTTACAGAAAATATATTTCTGGTCACCTTCCGCCCTGCGGCAGAAATCCCACTTCATGCCGGTGGGAAAACCTGCTCCCCCCCGCCCCCGTATGTTTGATTTTTTAATGGTTTTTATTACCTCCCGGGGAGACATGTTAGTAAGGTGCTCGCGGATTACCGAACCAACCTTGTAGCCATCTTCAAGCACAGGGCCTTTTCTTTTTATATTGTTTCTTACCAGGGAACGGACCAGTTCATGGCTGTTTGCCCCGTCTCCGAAATCATTACCCCTTAACTCCTCCACAGGCCTGCCTTCCCTCATACCCTTTACGATTTGCCTTACCTTTTTGGTAGTTAGCCGGGGAAAAATTTCGTTATTGATTATTGCAGCAGGTTCCTGGTCATTCATCCCGATACAGGCAGTATCAAAGAGACCGATCAAACCATCGCCGGTAACTGAATTAAATGAACAGCCCGCTTCTTGTTCAAAGGCCCCGGCTATCATATCCCGCCCCATCATAATTGCAACCGCACTGTTATTGAGATAAACAGTGTACTTACCCCTGGGCTCTGAAGAAAAAAAGTGATAAAATGACAATGTCTGCTCAACATCTACAACTGATATTCCAATGGCATCAGCTATTTTATGGACAGCATCTTCATTAACACAGCCAGCTTCATCCTGAACATCAATCAGGATATCCATCAGCCTTGTATAATCCTTATTATACTTTTCAATAATATTGATAACCGGGTCATTCATAAAAACCTTGGATATTAAATAATTATATTATTGTTATTTTTATGATATCAAATATAAATTATATTCCCTTTATAACAAGGCTTACCTGAGTACAATAATTATAAATAAGCAATGATTTTTCTCATATTTTCTTAATTTAATACCGGCAAAGTGACAAAAGCTTCCTCCTTAATAACTATTAGCGGACTGGTTCAGGGTGTCGGGTTCCGCCCGGCAGTTTACCGGATTGCCTGCGAACTGGGAATAAAAGGATGGGTTAAAAACACCAATGAGAATGTCATTATATGCGCCACGGGGGATCCCGCTCAGATTGAAAAACTCACCCAACGAATCAGGATAGAACACCCCCCTGCTGCCGTTATTGAATCGATCAGGGAAGAACCTGCAGCATTGACGGAAGTCCAAGATTTCCACATCGCCTCAAGTCAAAGCACTTCATCGGGGATAACCAGGATAAGTCCCGATATATCGGTCTGCGGGGATTGTTTAAATGACCAGAAAAACCAACAGCACAGGCTGAACTATCCCCTTATCAACTGCACTAATTGCGGCCCGCGCTTCTCAATCATCAAATCACTTCCTTATGACCGCTCGCAGACAACCATGACCGGATTTGATATGTGTACACAATGCAGGCAGGAATACCGGGATAGTGGTAACAGGAGGTTCCATGCCCAGCCGGTAGCCTGCAATCAATGCGGTCCGGGTTATTTGATGCATTACCAGGAGGAAAAGATCACCAGTATACAGGAAATCATCTCCAAAACAGCCGGTCTGGTTGATAACGGGGGAATTGCCGCCCTTAAAGGCACGGGAGGCTATAATCTCATTTGCAATGCCTTTGATCCCCATCCGGTTGAAAAGCTGCGTACACTGAAAAACCGGGATCATAAACCTTTTGCCCTGATGGGAAGATCCTCAGAGCTTATTAAAAAATATGCCTGCCTGAATGATCAGGAAATGCAGTTGCTTAATTCCTGGCAGCGCCCTATAGTTTTGCTGGAAGAGAAACAAAAGATCGGCGAGGGAATTAACCCGGGACTTGACAAAATCGGGATTCTTCTACCCTGTATGCCTTTTCATTTCCAGCTTTTCGAATATCTCAAAACAGACCTGATAGTTTTTACCAGCGGCAACCTGAGTGATGAACCGGTAACCATTTCAGACAGCCAGGCACTGAAGCTGTTTCTGCCCGGTACAGATGCCGTTATCAGCTATAACAGAGAAATTCATAATCGTGTTGACGACTCCGTTGTTTTTGTTTCCAACGGCAAAAACAGGTTCATAAGACGATCCAGGGGATATGCACCCTCCCCTGTAAAGGTGGACTTTAATTGTGAAGGGATCATAGGAGCGGGGGCCGAACTAGCCAGTACCTTTGCAATAGGAAAAGAGCGGGAAGCAATTCTGAGCCAGCATACAGGCGATTTGAAGAACCCGGAAACACTGGAATTCTACGAGGAAAGCCTTAACAGGTTTGGCAAACTTTTCCGTTTCCGCCCAAAACTCATAGCATGTGACCTCCACCCGGACTATCTCTCCTCCCGATTTGCCGAATCAACGGGATTGCCATTGATAAAGATCCAGCACCACCATGCCCACATAGCTTCTGTAATGGCAGAACACCGGCTAGAAAAAGAGGTGATTGGCATCAGCCTGGACGGAACAGGACTGGGTGATGACGGCCATATATGGGGAGGCGAGTTTTTAATCTGCGATCTTAAAAACTATGAACGTATTAATCACTATGAATACCGGCCCCTTCCCGGAGGAGATAAAGCAATAAAAGAACCGTGGAGAAATGCACTCGGACTTCTGTCCCACTTTTTCGGAGCTCAATGGGACAGGTTTGATATACCCTTTATCCATTTCATTAAACGTCAACCCAATTATGAGCTACTGCTGCAGGCGATCGGGAAAAAAATTAACTGTCCCCTGACCTCCAGTGCCGGAAGGTTGTTTGACGCGGTTGCCGCACTGCTTATGATCTGCCCGGTCGCCGGACACCATGCCCAGGCACCCATGCTGCTTGAGGCTAAATTATACCCGGAAATTAAAGAAGAGTATTCCTTTGCCATTAAATCCCCGGTAGAATTAAAGCCTATGATTACGGACCTGCTCGGGGATATTGAGAAGAAGAAGGATTTGGGATTTATCATCACCAGGTTTCATAATACCATTGTTTCTCTTAATTTTGCAATAGCCTGCCGGATCCGGAAAGAACGGGGAATAAACCGGGTTGTATTGAGTGGGGGTGTTTTTCAGAACCGCTATATCCTTGATAAAACGGAGAACCGGCTGAACGAAAATGGGTTTGAAACCTATTCGAACCAGCAGGTTCCGGTAAATGACGCAGGTATTTCGCTTGGCCAGCTGGCCATTGCCGCCTGCCGGATTAAAAAATAAATATTATGTGCCTGGCAATACCTGCTTTAATTATCGGAATTGAAAACGAAACAGCCACCGCTTCGGTTGGCGGAACAACCTTGGAAATCAACATCTCTTTGGTCGACGACGTGAAGGAGAATGATTATGTACTGGTCCACAGCGGCTTTGCTCTTGAAAAAATTGATCGCGAAGAAGCGGAAAAAACACTTGAACTCTTCGGGGATTTTGAAGAGTTTAACAAAAAGCTGGATAAAGAGGAAGAGTCGTGGCGCCTGTCAGAGAAAAACTCATTATAATATGAGATATATTGAGGAATATCGTGACAGGAAGATTACGGAACAGATCATCGATGCAATACACAGGATATCAACCAGCCCAGTCTCTATAATGGAGGTGTGCGGAGGGCACACCATGGCCATCCGGAAATCAGGCATACCTTACCTGCTACCCGGCACAATAGACCTTATATCAGGCCCGGGGTGCCCGGTATGCGTTACAGGCAGGCAATTTATAGATCATGCCATCGAATTGAGCCGTATGCCGGGAGTAATCATAACCACCTATGGGGACCTTATGCGGGTTCCGGGAAGTAGCTCAACCCTCGGTAAGGAAAAAGCAGAAGGCTCAGATATACGTATGGTTTATTCCACCATGGAAGCTTTTACAATATCCCGGAATAATCCTTCCAGTAAAATTATTTTTCTGGCAATAGGTTTTGAGACCACAACTCCTCCCACTGCGGTAGCAGTTAAGCAGGCATATGACCGGAAAGCTGACAACTTTTTTGTTCTCAGCTCCCATAAAGTGATGCCCCCTGCCATGTCTGCCCTGATCGACGAAGGGGTAGCCATTGACGGCTACCTTGCTCCCGGTCATGTAAGCGTTATCACGGGAAGCAGCATTTACAACACTATTGCCGGCAAGTACAAAAAAGGAGTTGTTATATCAGGATTTGAACCTGTGGATATTCTTCAGTCCATCTACATGCTGGTTGACCAGATTGAAAAAAAACGGCCCCACGTGGCAATCCAGTATAAACGCGCCGTTAATCCCGGCGGTAATCCCAAAGCCAGGAAGGTGATTAACGAGGTTTTTGAACCGCGGGATGACTGGTGGAGGGGACTGGGAACCATCGGGGAGAGCGGACTGGGACTGAAAGGTAAATATGAACATCTGGATGCGGGAAAGGTTTTTAATGTTACCCTGCCAAAAACCCGGGAACCCGCAGGTTGTATTTGCGGGGAAATATTGAAGGGGACACGTAAACCCCCTGAATGTCAGCTTTTCGGGAAGGCATGCACTCCCATGAATCCTGTGGGAGCCTGCATGGTGTCAACCGAAGGATCCTGTGCCGCTCATTACCGCTATAACCAATATTGCTGAGGATGACTGAAAAGATCTTACTGGAGCACGGAAGCGGGGGACGGCTGTCCCACCACCTGATTGCCAGTCTTTTTTTTAAATATTTCAACAATCCGGTTTTAAACCAGAACGGCGATTCAGCGCTGCTTAACAGCATCGATAACCCCGCTTTCACCACAGATTCATACGTTGTCGACCCCATCTTTTTCCCGGGGGGCAACATTGGCAAATTAGCTGTCTGTGGTACGGTCAACGACCTGGCAGCAACTGGTGCCGTGCCTTTATATCTTTCGGCCGGTTTTATCATAGAAGAGGGGTTGCCTTTTGCTGAGCTGGAAGAGATAGTTAAAACCATGGCAGAAGAGGCCGAAAAAGCAGGTGTAAAGATTGTAACCGGTGATACCAAGGTTGTCAACAGGGGACAATGCGACAAAATATTCATCAACACATCAGGAATAGGAACCATAGGGCCTGGCAAACAAAACATTTCGGCAGGGACAATGATCAGGCCCGGAGACTCCATACTGATAAACGGATTTATAGGCGATCATGGGATTGCCGTAATGGGAAAAAGAGAATCCCTTCAGTTCGGCTCGGATGTCCTTTCCGATTGTGCTTCGCTGCACCATATCTCAAAAAATTTAGTGGACAGGGTTGATGTTCATTTTATGAGGGATGCAACAAGGGGGGGACTGGCAACGGTGCTGACCGGGATATCTGAACAATACGGACTGGGAATTGAGATCGAGGAGGATAAGGTACCTGTCCGCGACAGCATCAGGGGACTGTGTGAGCTGTTTGGCTTTGATCCGCTATATGTTGCCAATGAAGGCAAAATGGTGGTGGTTGTACCCCCGGAGCAGGAGCAATCAGCCCTGGACATAATACGGAGCAATGAACATGGAGAAGCAGGCTCGGTCATCGGCCGGATAACCGGCGATCATCCCGGAAAAGTGATCATGCACACCACTATTGGTGGAAAAAGGTTTGTTGATATGCTCACCGGGGAGCAGCTGCCCAGGATATGCTAAAGCAGTTACCCGGAATTTGCTAAGACGATGCACGAATTTTCAATAGCACTTAATATTGTTGAAATCGCCGAAGAATCGGCCAAAAAGGAGAATTGCCGGAAGATCATCTCCGTAAAGCTTGAGGTGGGGACACTCTCGGGGATTGTTTTTGAAGCACTGGAAACTGCCCTGGAGTTTGCAGTAAAAAAAACCATGCTTGATGGAGCGCAGATTGAAATCATGAAAACGGATGCGGAGGCTGAATGCGAAAATTGCCGGCGCCGGTTTCCTGTCAACGCTCATTTTGAAGCCTGTCCAAGTTGCAATAATTACAAGCACCGGCTTTTGCGGGGCGGAGAAATAAAGGTAATTTCCATTGAAGCGGAATAAGTCCCCGTTCCCCATGATACAAAAGTCCCACAAAAAAATATGAATATATTTTTGTTATTTTTATTACTTTGGAAATCACAGATTAAATTTGGAACATATCATTAAATTCCGTTTTGCAGTATGAACCGCTTTGCTTTTAAGTTGAATTTTTTCCAAAAAAAATAAAGTATATGTGCAACACTTGTGGCTGCAGTGATAATGATCCGGTGCGGATGACAAGGCCTGGTAAAGACTCACCTGATCACGTAAATCATGGCGAAGCAAACCATCTACATGATGAGCATGACCACGATCACCATCACGGGCACCATCACGAGCATGATCAAGGCCATAAGCATGATCACGGGCACAGCCAATCCAGAACCATTGAAATCAAAGAAGATGCCCTTTCCCAAAATAACCTTCAGGCACGCCGCAACCGGGAATTACTGGAAAACAAAGGCATATTTACCCTTAACCTGGTCAGCTCTCCCGGCTCCGGAAAAACCTCCCTGCTTGAAAAGACCATACATGACCTGAAAGACAGGTGGCCCCTCTTTGTGATAGAGGGAGACCAGCAATCCATGAACGATGCCAACCGCATTGATGCCGCCGGGGCCCCTGTTATCCAGATTAATACAGGAAACGGCTGCCACCTGGATGCCGGAATGATAAAGAATGCCATCCGGCAGCTTCAGCCCGCAAAACACAGCCTGTTGTTTATAGAGAATGTGGGTAACCTTGTCTGCCCCGCACTCTTTGATTTAGGGGAAAAAAAGCGGGTGGTTATCATAAGCGTTACCGAAGGTGATGACAAGCCCCTTAAGTATCCCGGCATGTTTGCTTCTTCGAATCTATGCATTATTAACAAAACCGACCTGCTTCCATATGTCGATTTTGATATGGCAAAAGCCAGGGAATTTGCCAGCCGGGTCCGGCCGGATATAGAATTCATAGAAACATCCGTGCGGAATGGAGAGGGACTGGAGAGGTGGTATGACTGGCTGGGAAAAAATAAACCCCGGTAACCCGGTTCTGGGGTAAACATGATGGGACCTGATTACAGCCTTAAACCCAAAAGTAAGCCGGTGGGGACAACTGGTGCTAATGCAGGCCCCTGATTACTGCCTTTCGATCCAAAATGGCTGGCTTCCTATAAGTGCTCCCTGTTGCCTGTCTATAGAAAAATCAGAGGTATACGCCATAAAATAGACATAAAACACGTCATCCGATCCATCTTTTAAAAAGTCAAATGACTCTCCGTTATGAATTTTTTCATTGTTAAAGTACCATGCAACATGATCATAGCCAGTACCACTGACTGTTATACGGGAACCATTAAAATCAACTGATCCGATAACCGGTGCCTGTTCATCAGGCGCTTTGGCCACCCAGAAAAAAGCTCCCTCTTTCAAACTCTTGTAAACATTTTCTTGATCCAGTTTATCAAGAAGCTGGACCTGGTATCCCTGATCAATATCTTCAATTCTATGTAAATCGTCAGTTGATGTCATCCAGACAGGCCGCCAGTTGTCGGATCCCGGGGAGCCATAATGCATCAATAACCCGGACAACAGCTCTTTGCTGTACGGCCATCTTCCAGGTTCCCTGAATGTAGCCCGGGTGAATATGTCAATTCCAAAAATATGAGGATAATTATCAAAAAAATAAATATAATCCTCAACATCATTGTTATCCCGTTCCCTGCTCCTTGCCGGATGGGCAAAAGAGCTGAGTCCTCCTGCCTTTTCATTGGCTGCAAGGGTTTCCTCAAAATCCATACCTTCTCCTGAAACATCTGAAAACAAAGAAACCATATGATGATTTCGCGGACCGGTATGTGAGGGTTCCGCACCTTTAACCGCCAGCATTCCCAAATCTTCAGGGTTACGGTTGTTGTAAACAAAAACATCGTTATGAGAAAGTCCCACCAGGTCGCCTTCATCCTGTCGCCTGTAGGTCCGGCTGGAAACTTCAAAGGAAGAAAATTCCTGCCAGGGATAAGTTACAAGCCAGTGGTCTGTGATAGCAAGAATATCATATCCCAGTTCATGATACCGGTCAACCACGTAGTGGGGACTGAAATAGCCATCGCTTGCTGTTGTGTGAGTATGAAGCTGTGCCCGTGCCTGGATAACATTGTCCCAGTCGATTCCCTTATAGGGACTAAATATTTCAACCTTTGAGGAACAACCAGTAAAGAAAGTCAATATTATAAATATCAAATAAGCACTTACTGACAATAAATACCGGCGAATAATTATAATCCTTGATCCCTCCTTATGGTTATACTGACTTTTAAATCCATTTGATAGTGAAATCATAATTATTTATTATTAATAAATGAAATTTTTTTCCCTGTTAGTTTGTGAGTTATAAATAACCGATTGAAAGCAGTCCCGTTAAATTCCTTTTAACGGATACAGGGAAAATACAACAGGTAAGTATATAAAAAATAACTGATTATACCAGAAGAAGGGGGAATTTATTTTAACTTATTCCCCCTCTTCCTTCAAAGGTTTGCAGATTGCATGGATTGAATTGCCTCATACTCTTCTGCCTTTAAAATATTACCTTCTGACATGAAAAGTGATGCAGGTTTATCCCTGAGGTTGAAATTAAGGGTCATCGATTCGGCATAGGCACCGCAGGAAAGTATCTGAAGCAAATCACCGCGGTTTGTTACCGGTAAAATGGCATCTTTTGCAAAAATATCACTGGACTCACATACGGGGCCTACAATATCATAGGTTTCCGGATCACCTGATGAGCTGATGTTACTTATTTTATGAACCGCCTGGTATAATGAGGGCCTCATAAGTTCAGTCATGCCGGCATCGGTTATCACGAACTTTTTTCCGATACCCTGCTTGGTATATATAACCCTGGTAACTATTCTGCCACATTGTCCGACCAGGCTGCGCCCAAGCTCGAAATGAATCTCAATACCGGCAGGTAAAGTCAGTGTTTCAGAGAATACTTCAAAAAAAGAGGCAAAATCAGGTATGGGATTCATTTCAGGATCATTATAATCAATTCCAAGGCCTCCTCCCATATTTAAAATATGTCCTCCGTAACCTGATATATTAAATTCTTTCCATATCTGGTTAACCCTTTCACACAATCTCCGGTATGGCTCCAGCGAAGTTATCTGTGAACCTATATGAAAATGCAATCCGATAAAATCCAGGTGTTCAGAACCACTGCAGACATCCAGGGCCGCCTGCAGATATGGAAGACTTATACCGAATTTATTTTCGTCCATGCCCGTTGCTATATAGTGATGAGTGGGAGCTTCAACAGAAGGGTTGACTCGCAATGCAACCCGTGCAACTTTACCGGAATTCTTAGCAATTTCTTCAATGACCCTGAGCTCTTCCACCGATTCACAATTCAAACACAAAATATCCTCATCAAGAGCTACTTGTATTTCTTCGTCTGTTTTACCCACACCTGCGAATACAACTCCCTTCCTGGGAAATCCCAGTTCGATGGACTTAATAACTTCGTTTCCGCTTACGCAATCAACACCAATCCCACTGTCTCTGATAATGCCTGAAACTAAAGGATTACTGTTTGCCTTGATAGCATAATGAATTACAAATCCGTGCCTGGCGGCTTCTTTCATAGCATATGAAACCGTTTTCTCAAGCAAATTAAGGTCATATAAGTAAAAAGGAGTTCTTATGTTTGTGAAATCAACCATGAATCATTGGTTTTAGACTGATTATCAAATAAAAACCGGTTTAATGAACAAAGAATATCTTTTCTCTCTTCTTCGGGGACCACAATTGTTATATTATTTCTGCTGCCTCCAAAAGATATCATCTTAACATTAAAGTGCTTCACAGAATCAAGAATTTTAACTGCACTGTCCTGATGTTGCTCAAGAACATCTCCAACTACACATACTATAGCCTGCTGGCCTTCAACAGATACAGTTCCGAATTCCTTTAACTCAGCTTCAATCTCCCTGATATAAGTTGAATTGTCAACAGTAACGGAAACAGCAACCTCGGAGGTAGTGATAACATCAATGGGGGTTTTGTATTTCTCAAAAATTGCAAATATCCGGTTGAGAAAACCATACGCATTAAGCATCCTGTCCGATCTGACCCTTATTACAGATATTCCTTCCTTTGCTGCCACTGCAGTTATCCCTTTTTGTTGTTTCCGGGAACTTATTACAGTTCCCGGAGCATCGGGCACCAGGGTATTTTTTAGCTGAATAGGAATGCCATTTGTGCTTGCCGGCCACACACAAGAAGGGTGTAATATTTTTGCACCAAAATATGCAAGCTCAGCAGCTTCATCGAATGATAACTGCCTTATGGGAAAAGTACCCTCAACAAATCGCGGATCGTTGTTCCTTACCCCGTCTATATCCGTCCAGATCTCTATAATCCCGGCATCAATTGCAGCTCCCAGAAGAGTTGCAGTATAATCGCTGCCTCCCCTTTTTAAATTACTTGTGTTTCCGGCATAATCGAGACAAATATACCCCTGGGTAAGAAACCTGCCCCCGGGATTGTCACCTAAGATATTATTAAGCCTGGCCCTGATGTCAGCTACGGAAGGTTCATTATCACTTCCCGTCTGCATAAAATCAAGAGCATTCAACAAAGTTATCTTAACGCCTGTTGAATTAAGGTAAAATGCAATTATTTCAGATGTTACAATCTCTCCCCGGGCCAGCAACCAGTTCTCCTCATTAACATTAAAGCTATGGCTGAGCCGGTCCCTTATAACGTTAAAATGATCGTTCACAGATGTGATTAACGATTCGGGCGATCCGGACTTTTCAAAAAGATCGTAACAGGTTTGCAGGAAAAGGTTCCTTAGGTTTTCAACCTGTTCTTCAGCTTCATTAACTCTTCCCCTTCTCCAATATGCTGCGATATCGACTATTTTATTGGTAACACCGCTCATAGCGGAACAAACAACTATACAATCATTGTTTTTTGCTATCAAACCGGCCACATCACTAATTCTTTCCGCATTACCGAGAGAGGTCCCTCCGTACTTCATTACTTTCATTTCACTTTATTTTTGATACAAAGAAAACAAAGTAATAATTCACAGGAAAATTTTCAGGGGATCTAAACAATTTTATAACCTTGTGTTTAAAATTTAACATCCATCACGGAAATTTTAAATATAAGATTCAAGCGTATTGACAGAATACATGGAATGACCTAAAGCATGAGAAGAGATCAACAGGATGCTGTAAAATGTAAAATATTCAGAATAATGCCTATTTTTGTTATGTGAATAAGTAATCACTGGTGTTAAAAGTTTCACTATGGGAAAAGCAATTGTAAAATTAAATATCGCCACTTACGCATACGAGGAATACGTGGTTCAGGTGCCCTGCGAAGAAGATGATGTGGAAGAGATAATAATCGCCAAAGCCTGGAAACTGCTTAAGGAGCAGGAGGGTGGTTCTTTGCCTTACGGACACCGTACAGCTGAAATAATCAAGCGTACAGAATGATAAGGAATTGTAATGACCCGTTAACCGGGTATCTGCCATAAGTTAACTTAACCAACAAAAAAATATCTGCCTTACTTTTGCTCATTTCGGACAATTACCGAAATATACGAACTGTATTAAGCATTCTGAAGGGATGCAATAATTTATGGAGATAAAAAGTGTGAAAATTTATCTGAAGTTTGCTATTATTTATGTCCAGATTATTAGCATGATTAGCAGCCTTTCAGGCCATGAACCTGATACTCTTTCAATTGAAGAAATCATTATCTCAGGTAAGCAGTCACCTGAGATATATTCAGACCTGGCAAGGATAGTACATACTATTACTCCCGAGGTTATCCGGAGTATGCCGGTAACCAGCATCCAGGACATACTTGAATATGTTACAGCACTTGACATCAGGCAGCGGGGGTCCCATGGAGTACAGGCTGATATCAGTATGCGTGGAGGCTCATTCGAGCAGGTTCTCATTCTGCTTAACGGTGTCAGAATTAATAATCCCCAGACCGGACATCACAATCTGAATATTCCGGTTAACGCTTCAGACATTCAACGTATTGAAATTCTGGAAGGGCCGGGTTCACGTATTTATGGTCCTAATGCATTTAGCGGAGCTGTGAATATTATTACCAAAGATCCGGGAGAGAATATTTTTTTAGCTCATGTTAAAGGAGGAGAATACGGATATCTGGATCTCTTTGCCTCAGGTGGATTTCAAACAGGGTCATTGGGAAACTATATTTCTCTTGGAAACAGTTCTTCCCAGGGCTTTACCGAAAATACCGATTTCAAAACATCAAATGTTTTTTACCGGGGACTGACTGATACCGGTATAGGGATAATAGATTTCCAGGCAGGTTATTTAAATAAGAGTTATGGTGCAAATAGTTTCTATTCAGCTTTATATCCGGAGCAATATGAAAAAATCGAATCGACCTTTACCAATCTGAATTTTAAATCGGGAGGCCGTGTCACATACAGCCAATCAGTTTACTGGAAAAGACTTCTGGATCGTTTTGAACTTTTCCGTTACGATAAACCATCCTGGTATGATGGGCATAATTTCCATAAGACAGACATATACGGGACTAACGCCGTATTGAATATCCCCTATTCGCTGGGCAACATATATCTGGGATCAGAAATAAGGAATGAACTTATTCACAGCTCTGTGCTGGGAGAAAAACTTGAAACCCCAAAAGAGGTGAATAATCAAAACGGGGCTTTTTATAATTATTATAAAAAACGGGAACAAGTCAATATCACTGCCGGAAGTTCATTAATAAAAGACCGTTTTACTTTCTCATCAGGAATATTACTAAGTAAAACAAGCTCTAACAAATGGGGGGTTTATGGTGGTATTGACATGAGCATACGGGTTAACAAAAATATAAACTGGTTTTCTTCCTGGAATCAATCACTTCGCATACCTTCCTTTACGGAAATGTATTATAGCGGACCCGTACATAAGGGAAATCCTTATTTAATGCCTGAAGAAGCAAATACAGCAGAAACAGGATTAAGGCTGCACGGCGGAGATTGGAGCGGTTGCATTGCTGTATTCAGAAGGAAAGGGAAGAATATAATTGACTGGGCAAAAAAGGATAATGAACTGATCTGGGAAAGCAGAAATATAACTTTGATTAATACCTACGGATTTGAACTCGAACTTGTATGGGGTAGACCCGAAGGGCTTAAATTTCCTGTCAAAGAGATCCGCACCGGGTACTCATTTCTGGATATATCAAAGCAAAGCGAAAACTACATTTCGGCTTACGCTCTTGATTATTTGAATCATAAAATTGTTACCGGTTTAACCATACCTCTTTTTTCTTATGCCGATCTGGTATTAATGACGGTATACCAGGACAGGGCTGGAACCTATACAAACGTTCATTCCGGGGCGGAGGTTCCCTATACCCCGTTTCTGCTTGTAGATATTGGTTCAACTTTTCAGCTCAGGGAAGGATTACATATTTCACTGGATGTAAGCAACCTTTTTAATACCGGATATACAGATATTGGGAACGTACCCCTTCCGGGCAGATGGATAAAAGGAGGCATTAATTTAGGCTTACCGTTTAAGCGCTAATTATTTTTCAAACAGCACCTTTACCAGATAATCTGAGCCTGAAGGTACAGAAATCAAAATTTATTTATCAGCCATAGATAAGCCGGGATTACCTTTCCCGGCTTATCTATGGCTGACTGTTTTTCTCAAAGTTTTGTTTTTCTTTCTTTCTATATTAATACCTCTTTCTTTCTTTATAATGAGTATGGAGAAGTTCGTGGGATTTATGGCTCAGGGGTTCACCAAGAAATTCCTTGTAAATTGCCACAACCTCAGGATTTTCATGCGACTTCCTGATCGGCTTTCCGGCGTCTTCCAGGTAGATTGCCTCAGTACGTTTTTTCCGTATCTCCATATTTGTAGGAATTGGCTGTCCTCCTCCCCCTATACATCCTCCGGGACATGCCATTATCTCAATAAAATGGTAATCAGCTTCACCTGACTTTACCTTCTCCATTACATATTTAGCATTGGTAAGGCCGTGTGCAGTTACTGTTTTAAGTTCTGCGCCCTCGAGAAAGCTCCACTCTGGAACTGTACCTTCAATCTTAACAGTTACTTCCTTAATACCATTCATTCCTCTTACCGGGGTGATATTCAAATTTTCGAACGGCACCTCGCGTCCGGTAACTATTTCATATGCAGTACGCAAAGCTGCTTCCATAACACCGCCTGTTGCACCGAAGATAACAGCGGCTCCGGTAGACTCACCCATAATGCTGTCATAATTTTCTTCCGGAAGAGCATCAAAATCCAGTCCTGCCTGTTTTATCATAATAGCCAGCTCCCGCGTGGTAAGTACATAATCGACATCCTTGTGGCCGCTGCTCCTCATCTCAGGCCGGTCAGCCTCAAATTTCTTTGCCGTGCAGGGCATAATGGAAACGGACACAATGTTCTCAGGGTCTATATTCCTTTTCTTTGCATAATAGGTCTTTGCCAGTGCACCGAACATCTGCTGGGGTGATTTACATGTTGAAAGGTTATCCAGGTATTCCGGGAATGTATGTTCTATGAACTTAATCCAGCCGGGGGAACAGGAAGTTGCCATTGGCAGTTTAACGGTAGGATCCTTGTCAACCAAAGCCTTTTTAAGTCTGGTAAGCAATTCTGTCCCTTCCTCCATAATTGTCAGGTCGGCAGAAAAGTCGGTATCAAGAACAGAGTCAAAACCTATTCTTTTCAGAGCTGCCACCATTTTACCGGTAACCACATGTCCGGCTTCCAGTCCAAGATCTTCGCCGAGAGCTACTCTTGTTGCAGGAGCTGTTTGTACTACAACATGTTTATTATCTTTGTAAATAGCATCCCAAACCTCATCCACGTAGTTTCGTTCTATAAGTGAACCTGTCGGGCAGCGGTTAATGCATTGTCCGCAATTGGTGCAAACTACATCGTACATGGAGTTTTCAAAGAAAGTGGAGATCTTCATCTTATCTCCTTTATATGCCACACCCAGTGCACTTACATGCTGAAGCTCCTCGCAGGTTCGAACGCAACGCTGACAGCGTATACATTTACTGTCATCCTTTATAATGGAGGGCGAGAAATTATCGATTGTATAATTCTTCAGTGGTACCAGGTCAATGAACATGGGTTCGCCGGTATTCTTGTACTCACTTGCAAGGTCCTGCAGTTCGCACGATTTGTTTTTGTAGCACTGAGTGCAATCGGCGTTATGCTCTGAAAGCAGTAACTCAATAATATTCTTACGGGCAGACCGGACCTTCAGACTGTTGGTATGAATATCCATGCCATCTGAAACAGGCATTGCACATGAAGCTACCAGGGCACGTGCCCCTGTTACCTCCACCACGCAAACCCTGCAGTTTCCGGCTACACAAAGGTCCTCATGATAGCACAATGTTGGAATGTGCACATTTATATTCCTGGCTGCATCCAATATGGTTTTACCCTCTTCAACCTTTACATCAACACCGTTAATTTTTAAGCTTATATTTTTAGCCATCTCTAATCTTTTAATAATTTTATTTGCGATTTATTAATATATCATCTCTTCCCTGAAGTTGTTAACAATTGAAGAGAAAGAATTTGCAACCGACTGTCCCAGTCCGCATTTAGAAGCCATCTTCATGGTATCACTCAATTTAAGCAACTGCTCAAGATAAACAGCTTTCTTCTCTCCTTTTTTTACAGCTTCCACACCCTTCATTAACTGCTGGCAACCAACACGGCAGGGGGTGCATTGTCCGCATGATTCTTCTTCAAAAAACTCGAGATAATTATGCAAAACATTGTACATGGAACGTGAACTGTTGAATACCTTCATGGATCCCCCGGTTGGTACCCCTTCAAAACCGATAATGGTTTCCTTGAACTTCTTCCTGGGAACGCAAAAACCGGCAGCCCCGCCAACCTGTACGGCTTTAGTATCGCCGTCACCAAATTCCTCAACAAAATGTTCGAGTGACATGCCCAGTTCCAGCTCATAAATACCCGCAATAGGTGTATCTCCTGATACGGAAAACACTTTTGACCCCCGGGAATCCGATGTACCCATCTCCTTGAAGCGCAATGGTCCGTGCTTGCAAATCATAAATGCATAAACCAGGGTTTCAACATTGTTTATTACAGTCGGCTTATTTTTAAAGCCTGCAACTGTAGGATACGGGGGCTTATTCCTGGGCTCCCCCCTCTTGCCTTCCATTGATTCAAACAGAGCACTTTCTTCCCCGCAGATATATGCACCGCTACCCATCTGGATAAAAATCTCAAAATCAATAAGATCCTTGATGTCCCGGTGAAATGTATCCAGAGCTTTTTGTAACTCGGGTAAGAGGTAACGATATTCCCCCCTGAGGTAAATATATCCCTTTTTGGCTCCTATAACTTTTGCACAAACTGCCATTCCACTAAAAACTTTGCTGGGTACTTTAAAAAGTATCTCCCTGTCCTTGAATGTACCAGGCTCCCCTTCATCTGCATTGCAAATCACAAAACGTTCGTCAGCAGGCTGTTCGGCGGTGAACTTCCATTTTAGTCCGGTAGGAAATCCGGCCCCTCCCCTTCCTTTCAGTCCTGACTCCAGGACATCGTTAATAATATCATCATTGGATTTACTAAAGGTCTTTTCCAGCACCTGGCGGCACTCGCAATCCTCATGAAAAATAAGATCTATTCTCTTTAATGTGTTAACTGTCATAGCGAGATTCTCCTTTATTTAAATATTTTATATTATTATTTGTTTTTGGCATAATCGGTGATAATTTCAATAGCCTTATCAACCGTCAGTTTAGTGTATGCCTGATCATTAATAAGCATGGCCGGCCCTTCGTGACACCATCCCATACAATTGGTTTCCAACAGGGTAAACTTATTATTTTGGGTTGTCTCACCTAATTTTATTTTCAGGGAGTCTTCAATTGCCTGAATAATCTGGTTCTTCCCTTTCATATCACAACTGATTGTCCGGCATACACGTATTACATATTTACCTCTTGGCTCGGTATCCAGAAAAGTGTAAAATGTAGCAGTACCGTATACCTGTGCGGCAGACAAATCAAGTTCCCGGGCAACTTCACTAAGGGCTACATCTGACAAATATCTCTCCTCTTTAACTATGCCTTGCAAAATATGTAAAAGATTTTCTCTCTTTCTGCCATATTTGTCGGCCAAACTTTTTACTAATTCCTGAACTTCTGGCATCATTTTTCTTTTTTAATTAGACAATTTCGAAATTTATCTGTTATAAATATATCACTGTTATTTTATTAACAATTAATTCCACGACCATTCCATTGATACGATCACTAAATGTATATTAACATAAAGATCGAAAACATAATAAAAGTCATGTTTTCGATCTTTATGAGATAAAAATAAAATTTAAACTCAGATTAAATAAAGTGGGGAGCGCTGGTAAAATCTAAAATATTGTCATCTCATCAAGCAGGTAACCGGCTCCCGCATACCGATCAGTAATAAACAATATATAATTGATATCCACGCTGATATTTCTGCATTTTTCAGGATCAAACATTATATCACTCATAGTTCCCTCCCATGCCCTGTCAAAATTAATCCCGATAAGATGTCCATCCCCATTTATAACCGGACTGCCAGAGTTTCCGCCGGTAGTGTGGTTGGAAGCAATAAACCCTATTCTCATTTCATTGTCAGCCGACCATGGGCCATAGTCATTTGCATGGTATAATTCCTCCAGATGCCCGGGAATTTCATAATCAGGATTACCGCTGATGCTTTTTTCAATCACCCCCTGCAATGTCGAATAGTATTTGTAATTAACTGCGTCCCTGGGAGAATAACCTTTTACCTCTCCAAATGAAACCCGGAGAGTACGGTTGGCATCAGGGTAATAAGCACTGTCTGGTTCCATAAGCCGGAGCCCCCGGACATATGGCCTGTATAAAGAAGTTAGCTGGTCATTAATGTTATTGTACTCCACAAGAACATGCTCATCATAAACCAATCTTATATCATCAAGTATTTGAATCAGCGGGTCGTTCATTAACTCTTCCAGTTTAAAATCATCAGGAATATCAAGCAGTTCCAGGATATCATGTTTATCAGTAAATATACTTTCAGAAAAAACATGTTCTGCATACAAATCATAGTCCCGGTCAAACTTATTTTCAATATCAGTGAAAAAGGAGGGATGAAATTGCCGGTCAATATTAGCATAGTATTCCCTGATCATATTACTGAATATCTCCTTGTCGACAGAAATGCTGAAATCTTTGAAAAAATTCTCTGTTCCGGCCCTGATAATATTAGAAAACCGTTCAAATTCAACCTCACTGTATTCCGGGTCATAAGCTTCAAGCAGAATGCGGAATTCATTTACAAACCTGATAATTTCAATGGAGTACAAAGCTTCGTGGCCATAATACCGTGGAAGAGTATAATGTTGAAGCTTATCATACAGGCTGTCGAAAGCAGGCATAATATGACCATAAACCTCAATACGCCGGGGAGAGGTATGCACCCAGGCCGAAAAACGGTTTTCAATTTCTTTTTTCTTTTCAACGGCATCCAGCCTGGCAAGACCAATATTCTCTCCCTGCCATCTTTTCCAGGCATTACTTACACTTGCAAATTTTGAGGAATACTGGATCCTTACCGTGTCACAAAATTCCATCTCCCTCTCCATTATATTCATACGTATTTCCCTGAGCCTTATATTATGGGGATTAATCAGTTCTGTTATCAGCCTTACAGCATGAGAAGTAAGATATTGACGGGTACTGCCGGGAAAGCCATAAACCATGGTGAAATCTCCTTCTTCAACCCCGTTGGTTGAAATTGGAAAATGCACGGGAGACTGAAAAACGACATTGTTATCTGAAAAGCGAACCGGTCGGTTATCTTCATTGGCATATATCCGGTAAAATGCAAAATCCCCGGTATGCCTTGGCCACATCCAGTTGTCAGTATCACCTCCGAACTTACCTATAGCCGATGGCGGGGCTCCGACCAGCCTGACATCTTCAAATGTATCATAAACGAACAAATAATATTCATTTCCGTAATAAAAGGAGTTCACTTCAGCATGGTAACTGGTGCCTGCTACAGCATCTTTTTTGATACTTCCGGATGCAACCATTATTGCATCCCGCATTTCACCCTCACTCATTCCCTCATTAACCTCCCTGGTAACAATCTCTGTTACATCTTCCATCCTTACAAGGAAGGTGACCGACAATCCGGGATTTGGCAACTCCTCATCGGCCGACAATGCCCAAAAACCATCTGTAAGGTAATCATTGTCAATACTACTGTGGGACTGAACAGAACCATAGGCACAATGATAATTAGTAAGAACCAGTCCCCGATCCGAAACCACAACCCCTGTACATCCACCTATCCGCACAACAGCATCCTTCATACTGTTATGGTTAATACTGTAAATATCTTCGGCAGTAAGCCTGAATCCTTTTTGCTGCATTTCTTCAATATTATATTTTTCAAGCAGCAAAGGAAGCCACATTCCTTCCCGGGGAGTTGCATGCTGAAACAAAACTGAAAAACAGATCAAAATCAGAAACAAAAACTTCATAACAGAAATTATTTATTAAAAACTCAGAAGATTTTCATAAAGTTTGCTAACCGGTAAACCCATAACATTGAAATAGGACCCGCTTATTGATTCCACACCTATATATCCAATCCATTCCTGAATACCATAGGCGCCTGCCTTATCGAAAGGCTTGTACTGATCAACGTAATAAATGATCTCCTGTGTATGTAACTTTCTGAACTTAACTGATGTAAGGGAATGAAAAGTGATTGTCTTTTTTCTGCTCTTCAGACACACTCCGGTAATGACCTTGTGCTTAAGCCCGGAAAGTTCCCTGAGTATCTGGATTGCATCATCTCTTCCAGCCGGCTTGGTCAGTACCTTTTTATTGCACCAAACTATTGTATCTGCTGTAATAAGCAATGTATTATCATCCATTTTATCATGAAGTGCCTCAGACTTCTTAACAGCAAGATAAACCGGGATCTCCGTTTTCTTAAGAGTGGCCGGATAATTCTCCTCAACTTTTAAATTATCGATTACCTGGAAATAAATTCCGAGTTCACTCAGCAAAAATTGACGCCTGGGTGATTTAGATGCAAGAATAATATTGGTGTTTTTGAATTTGTCTTTTAAAAAAAGCATGCTCATATAATTATAATGAAGCAGTAATAATATATCTTACCACTAAAGCATACATCAGCCCAAGCAGCATAATATATTTTGTGAGGTTATTGGCAGATTTGTATTCCTCACTGGAACGGGCCGTTACGACTTTATATAATAGTATTGATATGGGAATTAATAGAAAAAACAGAAAATACAAAAGACTCAGATAATCTCTTTCTCCGTAAAACCCTGTCATCAGGTAATTACTATAGAGATATGCAATAGATAATAGGATTACACCCAGAAGTCCGCCAACAATCAATTTAGTATAAAAAACACCAAGCACAATAGGTACAGATCTTCTTCCCTGAGCCAAATCTCCTTCACGATCCTGCAGATCCTTAATCAATTCCCTGATAAGCGTTGTAAAGAATGCAAAATAGCCAAATGAACCAACCCAGAAGAATATATAATTAAAATTTGATTGATGAATTCTTAAAATATCACCATATTCCCTGTTAAGGAGAGGAATTTCAAAAAGAATAACCATTACGGGGACCATAGCTGTTAAAAAAGCAATAATAACATTACCAATTAAAAACTGGCGGTTATAATTAGTTGAATAAAACCATAACAGTCCGCCGACAAGAACAAAAGTAATCCCCAGTAAGGGCACTCCAATGTATAAGGCCAGATAGAACCCGGTAATAATCCCTGCAAAGTTTAGTATCCAGTGAAGAATGATTGCAGTGCGTCGTGAGATTAACCTGCCAATTATCACCTTTTCAGGGCGGTTAAGCATATCGGTGCGTGTATCAAAATAATCATTTATAACATATCCCGCTGCTGTAATGAATATGGTTGAAAGAACCAGCAAAAAAAAATGAAAATCACCCATCTGAAGCTCAAAGTCATTAATTCCAAGTATTGGTTTAATGATTGCATATCTGATCAAATATTGGGTCAGGGCTACAATCAGAAGATTGTTGAACCTGATAAGCCGCAAATAATGTAAAATATTTTTTTTCATAAAATAAAGGCGTCAGCATCCATCCATATACCATGTGCTCGTAAAACCTGTTCTATAACATCCCTTACGCATCCCTCCCCGCCTTTACGGTCAGAGACATATACAGATATATTTTTAATTTCAGGGTCGGCATCAAGGGGACAGGTTGGAAATCCTGCTTGCTTCATTACCGGATAGTCTGGAAGGTCATCTCCCATATACAAAATATTTTCCGGTTCCAATTTATATTTATTGCAAAAATCTGTGAAATCATCGAGCTTTTTGGATGATTTCAGGTACAAATCATGAACACCAAGCATATTAAACCTTTTTCTTACCGCCTCAGAATTTCCGCCGGTAATTATTGCAACCGGATAGCCCTTGCGCACAGCAAGCTGAAGGGCATAACCGTCTTTGATATTCATACTGCGTATTAAATCACCATTAGGGTCCAGCAATAAGGATTCATCGGAAAAAACACCATCTACATCAAAAACAAATGCTTTAACCTTGTGTAATTCTTCTTTAAAAAGTTTCATTATTTCTGCTTTATTAGCTTTATTATGGCCTCCGGGCATCCGGATACTTGAAGTAAGATGGTGATAAATGGATCGTAATTCCGGGGAGAAAGATAATAATTCAAGATGCTTGTTTATTACTACCATGTCATTTCTTACGGCAGGTCCGGTTTGAGAATTCAATGGTCCTGTATCAATAGCCTTTTCGGCAGTTTCCCGTATTAATGGTTTGAAAAGTTCAAAAGGCAACCCTGCCGTTTCAGCTACTCTTTCGGCAAGGGCATACATATGGTTTGAGAAATTACAGGCAAAAACAGCTGCAAGGTGCAAGTAAACTCTTTTTTCTGAACTAACATTATAAACATCAGAACCAATGCTCCGGGCAAGCGATCTTAGCGTTGCAAGTGCACTTTCATGGTTTGCTTCAATGCAGAAAGGAATATCTGATAAAACGGCAAGCCTGTGTTTTGATATGGTTTGCAGGGGATATAAGACACCATACTGTTCAGAGTGGCCTGAGAAAATGCTCATTGGCAGGCTTCCTGCCGTGTGAACCAAAAGGCTTTTACTGAAGTTCATGTTCTCAACCCTTTCAATAATAGCCTGATCTGTAAGGGCAAATATCATTACATCAGCATCCTGATCAATTTTGTCAAAATCAGATGTCCACCTGGCACTTACTTTTTCTGCAAGTCTCCTGGCATTAGACAAGGTGCGACTGTATATCATATCAATACAATGCCCGGCCCGGTGAAGAGAAACAGCCATATATGAAGCCACATTTCCGGCACCTATTATCACAATTCCGGGATCTGATAACTTAGTCATATTTGTATCTTTCAAAAAGAAACAAAATCAATGTAAATTAATGAAAAACCACCGGATTTCTGCCAGTTTGATTAATATAATCCGGCATCTGGAATGATTATCCCGAAACCAGGGCGGAACTTCACCAGATCATTACTTTATTCGTGCCCTCAGTGAACGTATAAATCATATTAATGGCTGAACTTAAATGAAGACAGATCCTTTAATTTGAAATTTCTGATATAATTTGCTCTTTCAATGTTTTGTGCCTTTGATTTACCAATAAAGATGAGGGCGGACTGCAGATAAGATTCATCTCGTTTGGAGTCCCGTAAAAGTAAATAACACATTATTATATTACCTGCCATTTCGACCAGGCGCCGGGCATGAAAATCCATGAGCTCATTATTATCGGCCTCTGTTACTATTCTGACGCATTCTTCATATTCATCTGTCATGGACGTTAAGACAGGTTTCAGATGCTCAAGTTCAGAACTAAAAGTTTCTTTCTGATAAGTTTCCCTGATGTAGCCAAGGTAAGTGCCGGAAGTTACCCCACGGATAGCAGCAACAACCTGAAGCTGGGACGTTCCTTCATATATTGAAGTTATCCTGGCATCCCGGTATATACGTTCAATTGGAAAATCCTTCATAAATCCGGCTCCGCCATGTACCTGCAATGAATCATATGCAATCTCGTTTGAGTATTCGCTTGCTATTAATTTTAGCAAAGGAGTAAACACATCGGCAAGGCGCTGATACTTCTTCTGTTCATTACGTTCTTCAGGTTCTAATTTACGCTCTTCGGATAAAAAGTTTAAATTCTTGTAAATATCAACAAACCTGGCTGTTTCATAAAGAAGTGAGCGCTGGGCCTTGATTCTGACTTCCATATTCCTCAGCATTTCATAAACTCCGGGAAAATTGATAATAGCCTTGCCAAACTGGGTTCTCTCCTCAGCATATTTAAGTGCTTCCCTGTATGCAGCTTCTGATATGCCGACCGACTGGGCCGCCACGCCAAGCCTGGCACTGTTCATAAGTGACATAACATATTTTATAAGTCCAAACTTTCGGTTTCCTATGAGTTTGGCAGGAGCATTTTTAAAAACAAGTTCACAGGTCGGCGATCCCTTTATACCCAGTTTATTTTCAATTCTCCTTACAGTAAGAGCCTTATCCTTTTTGTCATAGACAAAAAGTGACAGGCCCCTGCCATCGGAAGTTCCGTCTTCCGACCTGGCCAGAACAAGGGATATGTCGGCATCCCCGTTGGTAATAAAACGTTTCACCCCGTTCAGTATCCAGCTATCTTTCTGCTCATCATATGTAGCTTTAAGCTGTACTGCCTGAAGATCAGAACCGGCATCAGGTTCAGTAAGATCCATAGCTGCAGTTGCTCCTTTATTAAAACGTGGAAGAAACTCGTCCTTTATCTCTTCCGAAGCAAACTCATGCAGTGTTTCTGCACAATCCTGCAATCCCCAGATATTTGCAAAACCGGCATCAGCCCGGGAAACTATTTCAGCTGCCATTACATAGGGCACCATCGGAAAATTCAGTCCCCCATATTTTCTTGGCAACGACATACCGATCAATCCGGCCCTTGTAAGAGCTTCGTGATTTTCCTGGGTACCCCTGGCATATTTTACCTCATTATTCAACAGGGTGGGGCCTTCAGCATCAACAGATTCTGCATTGGGTGAAATAATATTACCGCAAATATCGCCTACGATTTCCAAAATCTTATCATAGCTGTCCATTGCATCTTCAAAATCGAGAAAAGCATAATCACAACTATCCTTTTCAATAAAATCAAGTTCTTTAAGCTGTACTATCTTTTTCATCAGGGGATGACCCAGATGAAACTTAAGATCCTTATTATCTGTATAATAATTTGCCATTATTTTGTGTTCTTTTGATAAAACTTAATCATTTTAGGAATGATCTCTGTAAGATCACCATTTATTGTATAATCGGCTATTTGATTAATTGGTGCCTCTGTATCATTGTTAATTGAGATTATGATTGCAGACTGGTCCATGCCTGCCCTGTGTTGTATCTGGCCGGATATTCCACATGCAATATATAATTTTGGGCGTACCGTTACCCCCGTCTGTCCCACCTGGCGCTCATGCTCAACAAAACCGCCATCTACTGCAGCCCTGGATCCAGCAACCTCGCCACCCAGAACCGCTGCCAGTTCATAGAGAAGATTAAAATTTTCCCTTGAACCAACACCATATCCGCCGGCAACAATAATTCCGGCATTTTTAATATTTACCTTGCTGCTTTCTATGTGCCTTTCGATAATGCGGACAACAAAATCATCATCACTAAGCCAGTCAGCGACATCAATCTGATTGACATCCCCGTAGTGATCGGCAGAATTTATCTCTTTTTTCATTACACCCTCTCTTACCGTGGCCAGTTGCGGACGGGTATCAGGATTGATAATGGTGGCAATTATATTGCCGCCAAAAGCAGGCCTGATCTGGTAAAGTAAATCCTTATATTCTTTCTTTGTTTTGTTTTCGGTATGATTGCCGATTTCCAGCGCTGTACAGTCCGCCGTTAGTCCGCATTTCAATACTGATGCTATTCTCGGTGCAAGGTCCCTTCCAATTGAAGTTGCACCAAACAACCCTATAGATGGTTTTTCCTGCTCAAAAAGTCTCTTTACTATGGCAGTATGCGGATTTGTAGTATAGGGATAAAGTCGCTTTTCATCGGCAACATGAACTATATCTGCTCCGTAGGGGAATATCTGTTTCTCTATGCTTTTAATATCAGATCCGATAACAACAGCTTCAAGTTTGCATTTTTTCAGGTTGGCAAGTGACCGTCCTTTTGAAAGCAGTTCAAGACTTACTTCTGCAATTTGTCCCTCTTCTATTTCACAATAAACAAAAACGTTGTTCACTTTTTTCTTATTTAAATTATCAATAGTTAAATGGTTATAAAAGAATGATCATATTATATGGCCTTTAAATTTCCAGGCCTCATCCTAACCTATGGTATGATTATCAATCAATTCTTTCATCAGGTATTCAATATCTCCATCAGCCGCTGAAAGTACTTTGGACTCCCGGCTGGTGAAGACCACGTTTTCAATCTTTTTAACCTTGGTTGGAGATCCTGATAAACCCAACTGTTCAAGGTCCGCATCTATATCGTCAATTCCCCACTCCCGAATAAGTAAATAAGGTCTGTCTTTTTGCAGTTGAAGATAGTCTTCACTGGTATCCTGGAGCTCGCTGAGACTTCTAGCATGTTTATACTTGATTGTATATTTGGCATGACGTGCACGACATTCGGGTGCCGAACTGTGAACCGTTATAACAACAGGCATGGGAGCGGCCACTGTTTCCACACCCCTTTCAAGCCGTCTTTTAACGGTAATTACCCCTTTTTTTACCGAAAGTATATCTTCGGCATAAGTAATCTGGGGCAAGCCTAGTTTTTCAGCTACCTGAGGGCCTACCTGGGCTGTATCACCATCTATAGCCTGCCGGCCGGCTATGACGATATCAAAAGGAGAAAGTTTCCTGATAGCAAGAGAAATACTATAAGAGGTAGCCAGGGTATCGGACCCTGCAAATTTACGGTCTGTAAGAAGATACCCGTCATCGGCGCCACGATACATTGCCTCCCTTATTATCTCGGCAGCTCTCCCGGGTCCCATAGTCAGAACAGTGATAGTGGTACCAGGATATTTATCCTTTATTCGGAGCGCCTGCTCCAGGGCATTCAGGTCTTCAGGATTGAAGATCGCAGGTAAAGCAGCCCGGTTTACAGTACCATCAGCTTTCATCGCATCTTTACCAACATTACGTGTATCGGGCACCTGCTTGGCCAGTACAATTATTTTTAATCCCTTCATTATTATATTTTCAGTTTTAAAAATTAAGTGACAAATATAAAAAAAAAATAATCAGTCAAATCAGAAATCACATCAATCGGAAGTAAACTTCACCTTAACAATTGAATATCTGATTTATGGTGTAAAAAAACAAACATAAGAAAGTGGACCCACCCTTGTCTTAAGCTTACGGCTGGCAACGACAAACACCCGTAGTGGACTTAAGACAGCGAGTTATATGCCAATCCACGGCACACCGGTAAATTTAAAACCCCGGTTTGAAACCGGGGTTTTAATGCAGTTTTCAGTTAAAACAAATTATTATGCCTGTGCCGAGGGACCGCCAAAATTCATCGGCATGCCCGTGCTCCCTTTACCTTCAATATTTTTAATTGGTCCATGAACCGATTCGAATTTCTGAACGTTCTCCTTAAGAGCATGTAAAAGTCTTTTGGCATGTTCAGGTGTAATTATTATCCTGGATTTAACCGAAGCCTTGGCTGTCCCCGGTACTACCCTTACAAAATCCAGCACAAATTCGGAGCTGGAGTGGGTAATTACTGCAAGATTCGAATAGGTACCCTGAGCAATATCCTCCTTGAGTTCAATGCTTATCTGATTTTGTTTTTTGGGTTCATTAGAACTACTCATAATAAATCAGGTTAATAAATTAAAAATATTTACTGTTATGTAACACGAACATTCCCGGTTTCTTTTTCTTTTTCTGACATAAGTGATTCGTACTCCTCTTTCGAGCCGACAACAAGTTTACCGAATTCTTTCTGACCTGTCCCGGCAGGTATAAGATGCCCAACAATAACATTCTCTTTAAGTCCCTCGAGATGATCAATCTTACCATGAATAGCCGCCTCATTAAGCACTTTTGTGGTTTCCTGGAATGACGCTGCAGAAATAAACGATTTTGTCTGCAGTGCAGCCCTGGTTATACCCTGAAGCACCTGGCTGGAAGTAGATGGTATTGCATCCCTTGAGGTCACAAGTTTAAGGTCCTTTCTCTTCAGCATGGAGTTCTCATCGCGCAGCTTCCTGGCAGTCACTACCTGTCCGGCTTTCATTGTAGTAGAATCTCCGGGGTCAAGAACAATCTTTTTACCATAGATCCAGTCATTTTCATCCATGAATGCCCATTTGTCGACTATCTGTTTTTCCAGGAACTTGGTATCGCCGGGATCATCAATTGACACTTTTCTCATCATCTGCCTCACAATAACTTCAAAATGCTTGTCATTGATCTTCACTCCCTGGAGACGATAAACCTCCTGTACCTCATTTACAATATATTCCTGCACCTTTGTTGGTCCTTTGATAGTCAGAATATCTTCAGGAGTAATTGCTCCATCAGATAAAGAGATGCCTGCTTTAACATAGTCACTCTCCTGTACAAGAATCTGTTTTGCCAGAGGAATAAGGTATTTTTTGAGTTCTCCGGTTTTAGATTTAATGCTGATCTCCCTGTTACCACGTTTGATTTTCCCAAACTGCACTTCTCCGTCAATCTCACTCACAACTGCCGGGTTTGAAGGATTCCTGGCTTCAAACAGTTCTGTCACCCGTGGCAGACCACCGGTTATATCACCTGATTTTCCAACTGCCCTGGGTATTTTGACAATTATTTCACCAGCCTTTACCAGGGAGTCAGCTGAAACAGACACGTGAGAACCAACAGGCAGGTTATATGACTTTAATATTTCACCTTCATCGCTGATAATCCTGATCATGGGGTTTTTCGACTTATCACGTGTCTCAATGATAACTTTTTCCGTAAAACCGGTCTGTTCATCCGTCTCTTCCTTATATGTAACCCCTTCTATCAGTGCATCAAATTCCACCCTTCCTGTGGATTCGGTTACAATCACTGCATTATATGGATCCCATTCACATATAAGGTCTCCCTTGCTTACATCCGAGCCGCTCTTAAAGAATAATTTTGCGCCATATGGAATATTTTGGGTAGTCAGGGCGATATTTGTATGCTTATCGATGATACGAAGCTCAGCAAGACGGCTGATAACAATATCAACCTTGTTTCCAAGTTCATCAGCCCGTTCAACGGTACGTAGCTCATCTATCTCGGCTATACCATCATACCGTGCATGTATATTTGATTCAGCAGCAATATTCGATGCTGTACCCCCCACATGGAAAGTCCTTAATGTCAACTGGGTACCGGGTTCACCAATGGACTGAGCAGCTATAACGCCGACTGCTTCACCCATCTGGACCATTTTTCCTGTTGCCAGGCTGCGCCCGTAACATTTAGCACAGACACCCTTCTTAGATTCACAGGTGAGGACAGACCGTATTTCTACCTGCTCAATCGGAGAATCTTCTATTAATGAAGTTATCTCCTCTGTCAGCTCTTCACCAGGAGAAACAATCAGATCACCTGTAAGAGGATGATACACATCATGTACTGTAGTCCGACCAAGAATACGGTCATACAGGGATTCTACAATTTCTTCATTGTTCTTAATGGCGGTTGCCTGTAATCCCCTCAGTGTTCCGCAATCAGGCTCTGAAATTATCACATCCTGTGAAACATCAACAAGTCTGCGTGTGAGATAACCAGCATCAGCAGTTTTAAGTGCGGTATCAGCCAGACCTTTTCTTGCTCCGTGGGTGGATATAAAGTACTCCAGAACCGATAATCCTTCCTTAAAGTTAGATAATATCGGGTTTTCAATGATTTCAGATCCTGCTGAACCGGATTTCTGAGGCTTGGCCATCAATCCCCTCATACCGGACAACTGCCTGATCTGTTCCTTGGACCCCCTGGCTCCGGAATCCAGCATCATAAATACCGAATTGAACCCTTGCTGGTCAGAGATAAGCTGATTCATAAGCGTGTGGGTAAGCTTGGCATTTATATGTGTCCAGATGTCAATTATCTGGTTGTAACGTTCATTATTGGTGATAAATCCCATATTATAGTTACTGAAAACCTCCTCAACCTGGGCATAACCCTCATTGACAAGTTCTATCTTCTGTTCGGGAACGATTACATCATCAAGGTTGAAAGAGAGTCCGCCGCGGAACGCCATATCATAACCAAGATTTTTTATCTGATCAAGAAATTTTGCAGTCTTTGCAGTCCCGGTCTTCTTTAAAACCCGGCCTATAATATCTCTCAGTGACTTTTTCGTAAGGAGCTCATTAATATACCCGACCTTTTCAGGAACAGCCTTATTAAAAATAACCCTTCCAACCGTTGTTTCAATAATGGAACTTTCACCGGTTTCAATGTCTTTTATCCTGACCTTAATGATTGAATGAAGATCAGCAACTCTTTCATTATACGCTATGATCACCTCATCAGGTGAGTAAAAAACCATGTTTTCGCCCTTTACCTGATGAGCCTCTTCGCTTTTCCTGCCCTTTGTAAGATAATAGAGCCCAAGCACCATGTCCTGGGAAGGAACTGTAATGGGTGCACCATTGGCGGGATTGAGAATATTGTGAGAGGCAAGCATCAATATCTGGGCCTCGAGAATTGCAGCGTTACCCAGTGGCAGGTGAACCGCCATCTGGTCGCCGTCAAAATCAGCGTTAAAAGCCGTACATACAAGGGGGTGTAACTGAATAGCTTTTCCCTCAATCATCTTTGGCTGGAATGACTGTATACCAAGACGGTGAAGAGTAGGTGCACGGTTTAGCAGTACAGGATGACCCTTAATTACATTTTCAAGTATATCCCAAACAACCGGATCCTTCCGGTCTACTATTTTTTTAGCTGACTTGACAGTTTTTACTATCCCGCGTTCAATCAGCTTTCGTATAATAAAGGGCTTGTAAAGCTCAGCGGCCATATCTTTTGGAATGCCGCACTCATGAAGCTCCAGCTCAGGCCCAACAACAATAACAGAACGTGCAGAGTAATCAACACGCTTACCAAGAAGGTTTTGCCTAAATCGGCCCTGCTTACCTTTAAGACTGTCACTTAAGGACTTAAGGGGTCTGTTGGCATCGGTTTTTACTGCATTGGCCTTTCTGGAATTATCAAATAATGAATCGACAGATTCTTGCAACATCCTCTTTTCATTCCTGAGAATGACTTCCGGGGCTTTAATTTCAATAAGTCGTTTAAGTCTGTTATTACGTATGATGACCCTGCGGTAAAGGTCATTCAGATCTGAGGTTGCAAACCTGCCACCGTCAAGGGGAACAAGGGGGCGCAATTCAGGGGGTATAACAGGAACAACTTTAACCACCATCCATTCCGGACGATTTATTCCTTTCGAGGCCCTAAAAGCTTCAACCACCTGGAGCCGTTTAAGAGCCTCATTTTTCCTTTGCTGCGATGTCTCGGTATTTGCTTTATGACGAAGGAAAAAAGACAGCTCATCCAAATCGATCCTTGAAAGCAATAACAGGAGAGCTTCTGCCCCCATACCGGCAATGAATTTATTCGGATCGTCATCTTCAAGATGCTGGTTGTCTTTTGGTAAAGTTTCCATTATATCAAGATATTCCTCTTCAGTAAGAAAATCAAGATATTCAATACCGTCACCCTGTTTTACTCCGGGACTGATAACTACATACCGTTCATAATATATAATTGATTCAAGTTTCTTGGTAGGAAGCCCCAACAGATAACCTATCTTGTTAGGCAAAGATTTGAAATACCATATATGAGCAACGGGGACAACCAGATTAAGGTGCCCCATTCGCTCACGGCGGACTTTCTTTTCAGTTACCTCAACGCCACAACGGTCACAAACTATACCCTTATAACGGATACGTTTGTATTTTCCGCAATGACATTCATAATCCTTTACCGGTCCAAAGATCCTTTCGCAAAACAAACCGTCACGTTCGGGCTTATAGGTACGGTAATTAATAGTTTCCGGTTTTAACACCTCGCCGCTTGAACGCTCAAGAATCTCCTCGGGTGATGCTAGACCAATAGAGATTTTTGTAAAACTGCTCTTTACTTTGGTATCTCTTCTGAATGACATATATTTAAAAATTAATTAATTATGCAACTAAATACCGGTTTTATTAACCGGCAGTAATAATAAACGTATTAAACCATATTAATACTCAACCCAAGTCCACGAAGCTCGTGAAGCAATACATTAAGGGATTCGGGTATACCTGCCTGAGGCATGGGATCTCCTTTTACGATGGTTTCGTATGCTTTGGCACGTCCAACAACATCATCAGATTTAATGGTTAGAATCTCCTGGAGAATATGTGATGCACCAAATGCTTCAAGAGCCCACACTTCCATTTCTCCAAAACGCTGACCTCCGAACTGTGCCTTACCACCAAGTGGCTGCTGGGTAATAAGGGAGTATGGACCAATTGAACGGGCATGCATTTTATCATCAACCATATGACCAAGTTTCATCATATAAATTACACCTACTGTGCCGGGTTGATCAAACCGTTCTCCTGTACCGCCGTCATAAAGATAGGTCTTGCCAAAATCAGGTAGTCCGGCTTTCCTTGTGTATTCAGTTATCTGTTCAATCTTTGCGCCATCAAATATGGGGGTTGCAAAATTCAAACCCAGTTCTTCACCGGCCCAGCCAAGGACAGTTTCATATATCTGTCCGAGATTCATCCTTGAAGGAACGCCAAGAGGGTTAAGAACGATATCCACTGGAGTTCCGTCTTCCAGGAAAGGCATATCTTCCTGACGAACTATTTTGGAAACAATACCTTTGTTACCGTGCCTTCCTGCCATTTTATCACCAACCTTTATTTTACGTTTTTTGGCAATATGCACCTTGGCCATTTGAACAATGCCGGCAGGTAACTCATCTCCAATGGTAAGATTGTACTTTTTCCTCTTATATACAGCGTCAAGTTCTTTATTTTTCAAAATATAATTCTGAAGAAGCTTTTTCACGGTTTCATTACGCTCCTTGTCCGTTGTCCACTTATTTGGATTGACATTCATAAAGTCAATTTCCTGCAGCTGTTTTTGTGTAAACTTGACACCCTTGGGCACAACTTCCACGTTGAGGTAGTTTTTAACCCCCTGTGAAGTTCTCCCGTTAACAAGAATAAACAATTTATCAATAAGTTTGCCGGTCAGATCTTCAATTTTCCGTTCAAACTCCTGATCCAGTTTATTAAGATCAGACTTTTCAGTAAGCTTAATCTTTTTGTCTTTAACAGATCTTGAAAACAACTTCTTATCGATAATAACGCCGTGTAATGAAGGAGATGCCTTCAATGATGCATCCTTAACATCACCCGCCTTATCGCCGAAAATAGCCCGAAGGAGCTTTTCTTCAGGAGAAGGGTCAGACTCACCCTTGGGAGTGATCTTGCCAATAAGTATATCCCCGGGATTAACCTCGGCTCCAATGCGTATTATACCATTCTCATCAAGATCTTTTGTAGCTTCTTCACTGACATTGGGTATATCTGAAGTTAATTCTTCCATGCCACGTTTAGTATCGCGTACTTCAAGCACATATTCATCAACATGTATTGATGTGAAAAAATCTTCTCTCACAAGCCGTTCACTAACAACAATAGCATCCTCAAAGTTGTATCCTTTCCATGGCATAAACGCCACTTTTAAATTTCGTCCCAGAGCGAGCTCTCCATTCTGGGTCCCATAACCTTCTGTCAGAATCTGTCCTTTCTGAATCCTGTCTCCAGCCCTGACAATTGGTTTCAGGGTAAGAACAGTATTCTGATTTGTCTTTTTGAATTTTGGCAGTTGATATCTTTTAACTTCAGGATCGAAACTTACAAACTGTTCTTTATCGGACCGGGTATACCTGACAAGTATCTCTTCGGAATCAACATACTCAACAACACCATCACCTTCGGCAATCAAAAGCACACGTGAGTCAGCTGCGACCTTTGCCTCCAGACCCGTCCCAACAACAGGAGCCGCCGGATTAAGTAGGGGCACTGCCTGTCTCATCATATTTGATCCCATAAGTGCACGGTTGGCATCATCATGCTCCAGAAACGGAATCAGGGATGCTGCAATAGAGGCAATCTGATTGGGTGCCACATCCATTAGTTCCACCTTATCCCATTCGGAAAGTGGAAAATCACCGTTAAATCTTGCTTTTATCTTTTGGCTGACAAAAGTACCATCATCATTCAACAGTGCATTTGCCTGGGCAATAATCTTCGCCTCTTCCTCCTCGGCACTGAGATAAATTATATCATTCGGGTCAAGATTCACTTTCCCGGTATCTACCTTACGATAGGGTGTTTCGATAAAACCAAGGTCATTGATCTTGGCATAAACACACAGTGAGGAAATAAGTCCGATATTCGGTCCTTCCGGAGTTTCTATCGGGCAAAGCCTTCCGTAATGTGTATAATGGACATCCCTTACCTCAAAACCTGCACGCTCACGCGACAAGCCTCCGGGTCCAAGTGCAGACATTCTTCGCTTATGAGTCATCTCAGCCAGGGGGTTAGTCTGGTCCATAAACTGTGATAACTGGTTAGTCCCGAAAAACGAATTAATAACCGATGAAAGAGTTTTTGAGTTGATAAGGTCAATGGGAGTAAAAACTTCATTATCCCTTACATTCATCCGCTCCCGTATAGTACGGGCCATCCGTGCCAGTCCAACACCAAACTGATTTGCCATCTGCTCACCGACAGTCCTTACCCGGCGGTTGCTCAGGTGGTCAATATCATCAACATCTGTCTTGGAATTGATCAGCTCAATGAGGTATTTAATAATGCTTATAATATCTGCCCTGGTAAGCACCTTGGTATCAACATCAGTATCAAGACTAAGTTTCTTGTTTATCCTGTAGCGGCCAACATCTCCAAGATCATACCGCTTATCTGAAAAGAAAAGTTTCTCAATAACATCACGGGCTGTTGTTTCATCGGGTGGTTCGGAATTTCTAAGTTGACGGTATATATGAAGCACAGCTTCTTTTTCGGAGTTACACGGATCTTTTTGCAAAGTATTGTAAATGATTGCAAAATCAGCCAGGTTCTGATTTTCCTTATTCAGAAGGATAGTCTGGACTCCGGAGTCAATAATTTCATCAATGTGTTCATTCTCAAGAACTGTCTCCCTGTCTATAATAACTTCGTTACGTTCTATGGAAACAACCTCCCCTGTATCTTCATCCACAAAATCTTCAATCCAGGACTTAAGCACACGGGCAGCAAGCTTTCTTCCAACCACCTTTTTAAGTGCTGTTTTCGAAACTTTTATCTCATCAGCAAGATCAAATATCTCAAGAATATCTTTATCGCTTTCAAAACCAATGGCACGCAGAAGTGTAGTGACAGGTAATTTCTTTTTCCTGTCAATATATGCATACATTACGTTATTGATATCAGTCGCAAACTCGATCCACGATCCCTTAAAAGGTATTACACGTGCTGAATAAAGTTTGGTGCCATTGGCATGAATACTCTGACCAAAGAATACCCCGGGCGAACGGTGCAACTGCGAAACAATAACCCTCTCGGCCCCGTTTATAACAAAAGTACCCCGGTTAGTCATATAAGGTACAGTTCCAAGATAAACATCAGATATCACGGTATCAAAATCTTCATGTTCAGGATCAGTACAGTATAGCTTAAGCTTAGCCTTAAGAGGTACACTGTGGGATAATCCCCTTTCAATACACTCTTCTATTGAGTACCGGGGAGGGTCAATGAAATAATCAATAAATTCCAGTACAAAATTGTTCCTGGTATCACTTATTGGGAAATTTTCATTAAAAACCTTAAATAAACCTTCATTTTTTCGATTCTCCGGGGACGTCCCCATTTGAAAGAAATCGGTAAATGATTTGAGCTGGATCTCCAGGAAATCGGGATAATCCAGTTGAATTTTAGAGGATGAAAAATTTATCCTTTTACTTCCAGTATTAGTTGCGTACATTGTATACAAGATATTAAATGAAGCTAAACAATAATAACGTAAAAAGGCTTAGAACCTTGTCTCAAGATTCTAAACCCCTGAATACCACTGATTTCTGGCTAATACTATTTAAGTTCAACTTCTGCTCCTGCTTCTTCAAGTTGTGATTTAAGTGACTCGGCTTCTTCTTTGGAAACTCCTTCTTTTACAGCCTTTGGTACACTGTCAACCAATTCCTTTGCTTCTTTCAGGCCGAGTCCTGTTAGTTCTTTAACTAATTTAACTATCTGCAGCTTGGCACCACCTGGCGCTGTAAGAATAACATCAAATTGTGTTTGTTCTGCGGCCGCAGCACCTTCACCTTCAGCGGGACCCGCAACTGCAACTGCAGCTGCAGCAGGCTCAATACCATATTCATCTTTAAGTATCTGAGCCAGTTCATTAACTTCTTTTACAGTCAAATTAACCAATTGTTCTGCAAACGTTTTTAAATCTGCCATTTTTAGTAAATTTTAATTTTGATTGTTCTAATTTTTATTTTTCTTTTTCACCTGTTAATATTTTCTTAATCAAGGCCAGATGTTACACCTTAACCCTTTACCCTGTCAAAACTTTTAAGCGGGTCTTTCGGATAATGTTTTTACAATCCCAGCCAGCTTTCCCCCACCTGATTGAAGTGAAGAGATAACATTTTTCGCAGGCGACTGAAGTATCATGACTATATCGCCAATCAGTTCTTCGCGGGACTTCAGTTTTGAAAGAACTTCTACCTGGTCATCGCCAAAATATAAGGATTGTTCAACATAAGCAGCCTTAAGTACAGGCCTTTCTTTATTCTTACGGAATTCCTTAATAAGCTTTGCAGGAAGATTAGCGTTTTCTGAAAACATAACTGATGTTGATTCTTTCAACACATCGTAAAGGTCTTCATGATTTTTCTCAGATTGTTCAAAAGCTTTTTTGAGCAAGGTATTTTTCACCACAATGAGATTAATGTCTTTATCAAAACACTTCCTTCTCAACATGCTGGTATCCGGGGCATTGAGCCCGGATATATCTGTCAGGTAAAAATGATCATACCTGTTTAGCTTCTCGGTCAGCTCCTGAATAATCACGTTCTTGTCTTCTCGTTTCATTATTTTTAGTTACGGTTATCAGTTTACATTCGGATAATCAGCTCCGGACAATATTTGTCATACAAAACTTACCCTATATAAGCATCCATATTTTAAAAACAGTCACATCTGATAAATATTGTAACATTGATCACACTGCGAATTGAATTGAATGTCATTATTTCAGGTTCGTTAAATAGGATTGAATTGATCTGGTTTATTTAAAAACTAACTGTGCTGTTCATGCTTCCTTCCCGGATTAAAGGACGGAAATTCACAAAAGTTGCTAATCAGTTGATTTTGGATCAATCTTCAAACCGGGACTCATAGTACTTGAAAGGTAAATGCTTTTTATATAAGTGCCTTTGGCTGAAGAAGGCTTAAGTTTGACAATAGTCTGGATAAACTCCCTGGCATTTTCAACAAGTTTGGAAGTTTCAAAAGACACCTTCCCAATAGAGGTGTGAACTATACCAAACTTATCAACCTTAAAATCAATCTTTCCTGCCTTAACTTCCTCCACAGCCTTACCGACCTCCATTGTAACGGTTCCGCTTTTTGGATTGGGCATGAGTCCGCGGGGACCCAGTATTCTACCCAACTGGCCAACCTTGGCCATTACAGACGGCATGGTAATAATCACATCCACATCTGTCCAGCCACCCTTGATTTTCTCAACATATTCTTCAAGACCAACATAATCAGCCCCGGCAGCTTTAGCTTCTTCCTCCTTGTCAGGTGTACATAAAACCAGAGCCCTGATCTGCTTACCAGTGCCATGCGGGAGTGTAACAACCCCTCTTACCATCTGGTTGGCTTTTCTTGGATCAACCCCCAGGCGAATGTCAATATCAACCGATGCATCAAAACTGGAAGAAGTAATTTCCTTTACAGTCTCTAATGCCTCGCTTAACTTATACAATTTACCCGGTTCAATCTTTTCCAGAGCTGCTTTTCTATTTTTTGTAAGTTTAGTCATTATTCATACATGTATTTATCAATTAGCAAAAGGGGCAGCACCTTTAACGGTTATCCCCATACTTCTGGCTGTACCGGCTACCATCTTCATTGCCGACTCAACAGTGAAGGCATTTAGATCAGTCATTTTGTCCTCAGCAATCTGTTTTACCTGTTCCCATGTCACAGCAGCCACCTTAATGGTGTTAGGTTCGGATGAACCTTTCTTCAATTTGGAGGCTTCCATCAACTGTGTTGCTACCGGTGGTGTTTTTACAACAAAATCAAATGATTTGTCTGTATAAACATTAATGATAACAGGTAACAGTTTTCCGGCGCTTGACTGGGTTCTTGCATTGAATTGCTTGCAAAACTCCATGATATTGACCCCTTTGGCACCCAACGCAGGGCCTACAGGAGGAGAAGGATTTGCAGCACCACCTCTGATTTGCAATTTAATTAGTCCAGCAACTTGTTTTGCCATAATTATAACTATTTACTTTTAATGCGACAGTTAATTTTTGGAAGCGATTCTATAACTATCATTAATATATGAAAGGATGCGTAACAGTTTCTTTTTTATGCTGCATAGCACAGCTATTCTTTTTCAACCTGTAAAAAACTAAGTTCAAGAGGAGTCTTACGTCCAAAAATCTTAACCATAACCTTTAACTTTTTTTTCTCCTCATTGACCTCTTCAATAATTCCTGAAAAACTATTGAAAGGTCCGTCAATAACTTTTACTGTTTCTCCAACAAAGAAAGGTATATTTAACTCCTCTTCACTCGCGGCAAGTTCATCAACTTTCCCAAGTATACGGTTAACCTCAGATTGCCTGAGAGGAGCAGGTTCCTCACCCTTACTTCCAAGGAAACCAATAACATTTGGAATATTTTGAAGTATATGGGGAATTTCTCCTGCCAGAACTGCTTCAATAAGAACATAACCGGGGAAAAAATTACGTTCCTTGCTGATCTTTTTTCCGCTGCGTATCTTATAGACTTTTTCGGTTGGTATAAGTACCTGGGAAATATATTCCTTAAGGTCCAGGCGATTAATTTCACTTTCAATATACTCCTTGACCTTCTTCTCTTTACCTCCGATAGCTCTGAGTACGTACCATTTTTTTATGTTCTCACTCATTAGAATTCCTGCATTAATAGAACAGACTGTAAACCCCTTCCATGAAATTTTCAAAAACAGTGTCCATTCCAAAGATTATCAGTGCGATGATAAAAGAGGCTATCATTACCACAACGGCAGAGTTCTGTAGCTCAGCCATTGTTGGCCATGACACTTTATGCACAAGTTCCGTAAAAGCTTCCTGAAAATAATTTATAATTCTCATATTGAAAAAATTAGCACGGGTGGAGAGACTCGAACTCCCAGCCAACGGTTTTGGAGACCGCTACTCTACCAATTGAGCTACACCCGTGTCTGGAGTGCGAAAAGGCATAACTTCCCGTGAAATTATAATGCCTTTAAGTATTTCATTTTAATCAAGTACTTCAATTACCTGTCCTGCGCCTACAGTACGCCCGCCTTCACGAATTGCAAATCTCAGATTCTGGTTAATAGCAACAGGGTAAATAAGCTCAACGGTAATCGTCACATTATCACCCGGCATAACCATCTCTGTTCCTTCAGGAAGTTGGATCTCACCGGTAATGTCAAGTGTCCTGAGGAAGAACTGCGGACGGTAATTATTGTGAAAGGGAGTATGACGGCCACCTTCATCTTTCTTCAAAACATAAACTTCAGCTTTGAATTTTGTATGAGGAGTGATGGTTCCTGGCTTGGCAATAACCATACCTCTTTTTATCTCTTTTTTATCAACGCCTCTTAGCAGAAGTCCAACATTATCTCCGGCCTCACCCCGGTCAAGGATCTTACGAAACATCTCAACACCGGTAACAACGGTTTTCCTCTCGGCTCCAAGTCCTACCAGCTGCATTTCTTCACCGGAGTTTACAACTCCCGTCTCAATCCTTCCGGTAGCAACAGTACCACGTCCTGTAATGGAGAATACATCTTCAACAGGCATCAGAAATGGTTTTTCAACATCTCTGGGGGGAACAGGTATAAATTCATCGACGGCATCCATAAGTTCCATAACTTTTTCTTCCCATTTTTCATCACCTTCAAGGGAACCAAGAGCTGATCCATGAATCACAGGAGTATTGTCCCCGTCAAAATCATAAAAACTCAAAAGCTCACGAACTTCCATTTCAACAAGCTCCAATAGCTCAGGATCATCTACTAAATCGACTTTATTTATAAATACAACAAGACAGGGTACGTTCACCTGACGTGCAAGAAGAATATGTTCACGGGTCTGAGGCATGGGGCCGTCAGTTCCGGCTACAACAAGAATGGCACCGTCCATCTGTGCAGCACCTGTCACCATGTTTTTAACATAGTCGGCGTGACCGGGACAGTCAACGTGGGCATAATGACGGTTTGCGGTTTGATATTCAACGTGCGACGTATTGATGGTAATACCCCTTTCTTTTTCTTCAGGTGCATTGTCGATCTGATCAAAGGTTTTAATCTCAGAAAGTCCCTTTTTTGAAAGTAAAAGTGTAATCGCGGCAGTCAGGGTAGTTTTGCCGTGGTCAACATGACCTATGGTCCCAACATTGACGTGAGGTTTGTTTCTTTCAAATTTTGCTTTTGCCATAACTCCAAAATTATTTGATAAAATTGATGAATAATATTATTTTCGGTAACAATATAAATTGCGTTTTGAGCCAATGATGGGAATTGAACCCATGACCTCTTCCTTACCAAGGAAGCGCTCTACCTCTGAGCTACATCGGCAAAGAAAGAGCGGGAGACGGGACTCGGACCCGCGACCCTCAGCG
>SLPB01000023.1 GCA_007132225.1 Bacteroidales bacterium
AATTGGACATTAAAGAATTCTTCAGGAGCGAGCTGGGCATAGAAATAGATATCTGCCGGGAGAAGTATATTAAACCCCGGATTAAAAAGGAAATACTTAAAGAGACTGTGTATGTTAATTAAAGATAAACATAGTCTTGAATCTATTATTGAAGCAATTGATAGAATTCTTGAATATACTTCAGGAATTAAATCCGCCGATGAGTTAAATGAAGATTACAGAAATTTTGACGCTACCATGATGAACTTTATTGTAATTGGCGAGATGGCAGATAAATTATCTGACAATTTCAAAAATCACCATCCAGAAATAGAATGGAAAAAGATTAAAGGATTTAGAAACATTGTTGCTCACGATTATTTTGGGATTGATGCAGAAGAGGTTTGGCAAATTATCTTAAATAAAATACCAAAGCTCAGGACTGATATACAAAATATTATTAAAGCATAGATTTCAACTATGTTCTATAAGCTAAACCTTAATCCCCTGGGAATACTATAATACTCCCCGTTAGTGTAAGTAAACCAATATTAAATAATAGCTGGAAGAAAGCCAGGAAATTAATGAATGGCGACTTACCATTTTAAAAAGGCTACTGACAATCGTGCAGGCTCCACCAATCTCCGGATTTTCCGGCTTAGACTTGTTCACTTTCAGCAAACCCACATTCAGACATTTATCCCTCTCAATATTCCGGATCTGCCGGTAATAATTCTTAACAACCAGTCCAATATCCGGCGATTGAACCTCACCATCATAAAGAGGCAGATCTCTGAAAAAATCCGACTCAGTCAATACCTCAGAAGCACCGGTAATTTTCAGTTTCTGATAATTGATGCCAAAGCCAAAACTGCTAAAAATATCCTTAACCAGACTTAATACATTTATTTCCATTTCCCTTTCGGGGAAAAAAACGAAGTCGTCAACAAACCTCACAAAATCAAGATTGTTTTCAATCAGTACCTGGTCAGTCCCGTTCAGGACAACTTCAGCAATTATCCTCGAAGCATTACCCCCAATTGGCAATCCGCAATTTCCACCGTTACTCGTCAGCCTTAATATGCTGAGGATCTCATTTACCGTTTCAGGGTTAATGCCAGTCGAAAGCAAAGTGTTCTGAACACTCTCAAAAGAAACCGAACCACACCCATACCGCCTGTCGAATATCATTCCACTTTCTACATCAGGCAAAAACCGATAGGAGTGAACCATCCCTTTTTCTTTGGGAACCCTCTTACCTTCAATATGCGAGGCAACTTCAAGAACCAGCGCCAAAAACTTCAGATGCACCAGCGGATCAATAAGTGTAGCAATCCTTTCTCCGCCATCGTTCTTTTTGGACCTCACATAAAGGTTGCGATCTTCGGCATTATTCTCATAATTCAATTTAATATCGCACTACGTAAGGCCTTTGCAGCATCTGATAGGCTTAGATTAAGTGGAAGCGCCGTAAGTCTGAGGTCTATGACCCGGTCGTTCATTGCAAGAGTGGCTTTATGCGTAGTTCGATTTCTTTTTGAGAGAGAAACGAAAGTCTCTGCCTTACACGGATATACCAAGCAGCAGGTAATATTTTTGTAATCAGCCATAGAGGCATATGCAAGTATCTGAAATAGATCCCCCCTGTGTCTTTCCCTGATTTCTTGTTCCATATTCTGCCAACCTCCAATATTTAAATCCTCCCAGTGGTCCTTATATTTTGCATCTATTATGATCTGTTGACCATCCCTTTCTAATAAGATATCTGGCAATAGAAAACGCTGTGACCCTGTGAAACCGGGTTCCCAACTTATAGCTGTTATGGTTTCCCGTTTGCGGCCGGTTTTAATAGTACCACCTATTTCCTTTACAAGCTTTGAAAGGCATGCCTCAATATACGCCTCAAAAAGGGTCTCCATGCTCATTTGCCATGGTATCCCTTTCATGTCACCGATTCCGGCGAGACCTTTTTCATTAACTGTCCAATCTATAGCGTCCAATCCATGTATATATGTCTCTCCAGCAAATAAGATTCTTTGAAAAGCATTCAGAGCTCTTTGGGAGGGTCTCAATGGCGCATTCTGTTTCACAAACTGAAGCAAATGTTGGCATAAATCCATCAATTGAAGAACATAAAATCCATGTTCTCTTTGTGTAGACAAACTTTGAAGTTGTTTATTCAGCGTATAATGAATAATTGATTTTAAATCACGATTACTCTCCAGATCAGGGTAGCGACAAGGAAAATTCAAAAAACCGGCATTCTGAATGCTTTTAGTCGCATATTGGTTCCAGTTAATGTGGCCTCTAGGTACTTGCCTCACTTCCTCAACAAATTCAAACCTCCTGTCTAATTTTTTTATCAAGGCTTCAACCCTTCGTAATACAATGCTGGACAAAACCCAGGGAGGTATACTCTTTTCAGATACTTTCATTTGAGGCAATCCCAAAATATCAGGGATGATTCTCCATCCTGTATTAGATAGTAGAGGACCAATTCCATCCCATCCGAAACGGGGGGAAATAATCAAACTGTAGTCTGGCTTATATGTAACAGGTGAAATCAAGGGCAATGCGCCAATCTTGCTTTTGGATTCGATTCTTACATCAAAATTATCGCCATCAAATAATGGATAAGCAGTTAAGTCAAATAAGCTGAGGAGATTCCTGTTTATACTTAAAAATTGTTTGAAAAGTCTCGCTTTGATGGAATTTCTCGTTCTGGGATCTACATTTCTAGCATGTATAAGAAAATCATCATTCAATTTTGATTGACTTGAATCCTGGATCTTCAATGTAAATGAAGAATCAATAGGTGTCAATTTGAATGGTGCGTTGGATAGTTTTTTCTTTTTGCCTGCTTTTCTCTGTTTTTGCATTTACATAGATTCAACCTCTTGAATAAATGAGTGGATATTATCGGCAAAACTGGCAACATAACCATTTGCTAGATATTCCTTTAACAAAGGCAAAAGATTAGTTTTCATATGATCAATTTGATTCATACCATAATAATCTATAAAATATGAATGCCCTGGCATTAAAGCTATGGATTCATCATTTGCATAATCAATAAAAATTGACAGCAATGACTGGTATAATCTTAAAGATTCAGAAGTGCCAAGCTGCTCTATAACTGATATGTCAGGCCATAGATCAACAAATCCAAATCGTCGTCTGATAGCAACATCTAAAATAGCAATGCTCCTATCAGCTGTATTCATAGTGCCAAGTATGTGGAGGTTTTTGGGAAGCATTAGCTTATTGCCGATATTTTCGTAATTGTAATTTAGCTGAACCTCTCTTTCATCGTATGGTTCAAGACAAAAGATAGCTTCCCCAAGTACTTTTGCCAGGTCAGCCCGATTAATTTCATCAATGACTAAAAGATAATCTTGATCAGTCTTTTTAGCAGCTTCTACAGCCTCCAGTAAACTACCTTTCTTGACAGAGAAAGTAAGGCCCAGTTCCTTATTTCCGGAAGATTCGGGAAAGAGACCACCAATGAATGTTTCATAGGTTGTATTTGGATGGAATTGGATCGTAGTGCCATATCCATTATAAAATCCTCGAATTAGATTTTGAGAAAGCCTGGTTTTCCCCGTACCAGGCGGACCTTGCAGCACAACATATTTTCTGGCATTCAATAAATTAAACACCTCTTGCTCGGTAATCTTCGGCATGAGAAAATTAAAGTATTGTGATTTCAGATCCTCTTGTTCCTTTTGAAAATTTGTTAATGGATAATACCCACGTTCTTCAAAATTCAAATCTAAAAATGCTTTTAATGATAACTCAAGTATCTGTTTGTCTCCCTCGCAGAAACCATAAATCTCTTTTCCATACTTATTGAAGATATCTTTATAAAGAGGGAAACCTTTTTGAACGGATTCAGGAACCGATTTATCTATTCTCAAGGCTTCTTGCTTTGCCCAGGCTATAGGCCTACGTTTATAAGGATCTTTAAATGTATGATTAAGCCATTTAGAAATAGCATATACTAACCTGGAGTGACCTGGTCTGCCAAGAATATGTTCATCAGGACTCAGTCCCATTGTACCCACCACCATGGCAATCATTGGTGGGCCATTCTTAACAGGAAAAATAACAAAACTCATTCCGGAATAACCACCAGAATCCGGAGCACTTGGATTAATGATCGCAGAAAAAGGTACATTTTTATTCCCATCCAATTTAGGAGTCCGAAACTTCACCGCATCACGAGCCGACTTCCCATATCTGCCAGTTGTGGCACCAAAAAGTTCTTCAAAAGCATTCTTCGAATCTTCATGCCACACCGATGGATCATAAGGATTGGAGCATAGTTCTATGAGTTTTTGCATTTTATTCAATCACATTTAATTTGTTAAACTAGCTGAAATCGACCTTTAATATTCAGGATAATAGGTTATAACTTAGTTTAAAACATCTGGTTTAGTACTATAGGATTAGGAGAGATGTGTTTGGACCTAATCCTTAATGATGCCAAGTTAAGCTAAAACTGCATTTTTAAAATTACTATTTATTTTCACAAACTCATTGGTTGTTATGTTATTCATAGGCTAAGTGTCTACTCCGTTAGTTTAAATGAAAATTGAATCTGCTATTGATTTAATTTATGCTTTCGTAACCATAAATAATTCCTGCTGTATTAAAACCAAAGAGATTCGGTGAGATTTATAAATTTATTTCTAAATTTCATGCTAATTGTACTATAACGGAATGTGGATTATATTTGCCTAAGGGGATTAAAAAGTCATGACCGGTTAAGCGAAACTGTCAAAAAGCAGGAGGGTTAAGCTAAAATGAAGACCATTGCATTTATAGATACTGAAATTGATCAGCGGAGCCAAAGGATTGTTGATATTGGCGGTATCAGGTGTGATGGAAGCACGTTTCACTCCAATTCGGTTGAGAGATTCAAGCGGTTCCTGAATGGGACCGGGTTTGTTTGCGGGCATAATATCATAAACCATGATCTGAAATTTATTCACCATGCTGTTTCTGATGTCGGTATAGATCAGTTAAATGTTATTGACACTCTTTACTTGTCCCCGCTACTGTTCCCTGCAAAACCCTATCACCGCCTGGTAAAGGATGATAAACTGCAGTCGGACGAAAGCAATAATCCCCTGAATGATTCGATTAAGGCACGGGACCTTTTCTATGACGAAAAGGAGACTTTCAGTCAGGCGGATGAATCGATCAAACAGATTTTCTATTTACTATTAAAAGATAAAAGGGAGTTCAGGGCTTTTTTCAGGTTTATTTCTTACACCGGTACCGGAGCAAATGTCGAAAGGCTAATCCGCGATAAATTTCATTCCGAAATCTGTGAGAGAGCAGATTTAGCAAGAATTATTAAGGAGCACCCGGTAGAGCTGGCGTATTGCCTGGCACTGATCAATGCCAGGAACCACCTTTCGATTACCCCGCCCTGGGTGTTGAAGAGTTATCCGGAAGTTGAACGGATAAAGTACCTGCTCAGAAACAAACCCTGCTTGGAGGGGTGTTTGTATTGCAATCAGTCGCTGGACATATATCGGGGATTAAAAGAGTTTTTCGGGTTTGATTCATTCAGGACGTACGAGTCCGAGCCCCTGCAGGAAAGGGCCGTCAGGGCCGCTGTCAGCAACAAATCACTGCTGGCCATATTTCCCACAGGCGGAGGAAAATCGCTCACCTTCCAGGTCCCGGCTTTGATGAGCGGAAGAAATGTAAACGGGCTTACCGTAGTTATCTCTCCCCTGCAATCCCTGATGGTGGATCAGGTATATAACCTGGTAAATATGGGGATCACTGAGGCAGTTACAATTAACGGTCTGCTCGACCCGATCGAAAGGGCCAAGTCGTTCGAAAGCATCGAGAATGGTACAGCATCAATTCTTTATATTTCGCCCGAATCATTGCGATCCAAAACCCTGGAAAGATCAATACTGGGAAGGAACATTGTCCGCTTTGTTGTGGATGAAGCACACTGCCTGTCCTCATGGGGACATGATTTCAGGGTTGATTACCTGTATATCGCCGATTTCATCAGGTCGATCGAGGAAAAGAAAAATCTGCCGGAAAGCATCCCCGTTTCATGCTTTACCGCAACAGCCAAGCAAAAGGTAATTGATGATATCAGGAACTATTTCGGCGGGAAGTTAGGTCTTGACTTAGAACTTTTTACTTCAAAAGCAACCAGAAAAAACCTTCAGTACCAGGTTTTCGAACAAAAGGGTGAAGAGGATAAATATCAGAGTTTAAGGAACCTTGTTGAAGCCAACCCCTGCCCGGCTATTATTTATGTATCGAGGACAAGGAAAGCTGAGCAATTGGCCGCCAGATTATCGGAAGATGGTTTTATCGCGAAGCCTTATCATGGAAAAATGGACTCCAGGGTAAAAAC